>NZ_BAABDO010000064.1:0-38653 GCF_039539665.1 Actinomadura keratinilytica | reverse complement strand
CTTGCCCGCGCCGCCCGGCGCGCGCCCCGCACCCCCCAAGGCGGCGAACCGCCGTGGGCCCGGCGGCTCGGCCGGGTCGGCCCCGGGCAGGTGTGGCTCATCCAGGAGGGGCCCCTGGACGGCGACAGGCTCATCTGCGAGTTCCGCTACACCCCCGACGGATCGGACCTGCACGCGCTCGCCGTGCGGCTCGGATACGGCGACGTCCCGAGCGAGGTCGTCGTCGTGGGGGACGTGCCCGCGCTCATGGCCGCCGCCCGCCAGGCGATGCAGGCCGAACTGTGCGTCGTGCAGCCCTGCGACCCGGCGGCCGCCGGGCCCAGGCTGCGCGCCGCCCTCGCCGACGCCGACCGGCTTCCCGCCGAGTGCCACCCCGCGCTGGCCGTCGCCCGGCACCGCGCCGCCCTGCTGCCCGGAAGGACGTCCCCGGCCGATCAGACGACCGGTTGAACGGGCTGCCCGGCCACGTGGACGGATCGCGGCCGGGCAGCCGTCACCCGGCGGCCCGGAAGGGCGGCGTCCGGCCAGGCGGGGGACAGGCCGGACACCGGCCCAGGCAACGCTCCGGGCCCGGGTTCGGAAGGCGGGGAGGCACCGCCGCAAGGGCGGGCGACATGCGGCGCCTCCCCGCGGGCTCAGACGGGCACGGTGAGCAGGGTGCGGCCCCCGCCCTGGCCGATCGTCCGCACCTCGAAGCGGGCGATCTCGTCGGACGACAGCGCGGTGCCGCCCTGCAGCGTCAGCGGGTCGGGGGAGCCCGGCACCCCGTAGCCCTTGGCCGGCACCGACCAGCCCGCCACCGTGTGCGCGCGGCCCGCCCGGTCGATGGCGACCAGCTCGCACTGCAGCGGACCGCGCACCTTGGACAGGCGCAGCCCCACCCGGCTGCCCCACAGCTTGGACTCCATCGCGACCGTGCCCGTCACACCGGTGCCGGGGTCGGAGGCGGTGACGCGCCGCCCCTCCCGCATGAGCGTCTCGACGCTGCCGTCCACGACCCGCACCGACGGGCCGGCGCCGGCCGCCGCCGCGCCCCCGCCGCCGCTGCCGCCGGACATGGTGAGCCCGGTGCCGAACGCGCCCGCGAGCAGCACCACCCCGGCCGCGACGCCGACCAGCGCGCGCCGGACCCGGCCGCGCCGCAGCTTGCGCGCCCGGTGCCGCAGCAGGTCGGTCACCGCCTCGGGGGGCGGCGGGACGGGCGTGGCGTCGCGCGGGTCCTCGATGGGCGGCATGCCGTGCAGCTGCGCCGCGACCCCGCGCAGCACGGCCAGCTCCTCGTGGCAGGGCCGGCAGGTGGACAGGTGGGCCTCGAACGCGCGCCGGTCCGGCTCCTCCAGCAGGCCGAGGGCGTAGGCGCCGACGTCGATGTGCGATGGGCCGGTGGTCACGGCGTGACGCCCCTTTCCTCCAGGGCCACGCGCAGCGCCCGCAGCGCGTAGTAGACCCGGGACTTGACGGTGCCGACGGGGATGCCCAGCTGTTTGGCTGCCTCGTTGACCGACCGGTCCCGGAAGAAGGTCTCGTTCAAGATCTCGCGGTGCGCGGGGGACAGCGACTGGAGCGCCTCGGACACGACGACTGATCGCAGGAGATCCTCCAACCCGTCGGGGGCGCGCATGTTCTCCAGCGGGCCCTCGCCCGCCTCCTGCGGCCGGGCGTTCTTGCGGCGCTGGTCGTCGATGACGATCCGGCGGGCGACGGTGGCCAGCCACGGCAGCATCGACGTCGCGTTGGCGTCCAGCTGGTGCGCGCTGCGCCAGGCCCGGATCATCGTCTCCTGGACGACGTCCTCGGCCCAGTGCCGGTCGCCGCCGGTCAGCCGCAGCACGAACGACAGCAGCGGACGGCCGTACACGCGGTACAGCTCGGTGACGATCACCTGGTCGTCCACGGCGTCGGCGGGGCGGGGGCCGCGGAACCAGCTCCACGGGCCGGAGCCGCCGTCACCGCCGCGTGGCCGCCGCCGCGCCGCCACGGTGGTCGGGGATCTGTGTGCCATTCGGCAATCTCCGCTGATGGGGGTAGGTCGGGAGGTCGGGGAGGGGGGATGCGGGTCAGCCGCCGGGTGCGCCGCCGGCGCCGCCGCCCGCCCCGGCGCCGAGGCCGACGGCCGTGCCGGTGCCGGCCGTGCCGGTGCCCGCCTGGGCCTTGGCGCCGTTGGGTCTGGCGACGAACCAGAGGTTGTTGACACCGTGGCCGTTCTGGTCGCCGGGGGAGGTGTCCTGGGAGTAGTGGTAGAGCGGCCAGCCGGCCACGGTGACCTGCAGGGAGCCGTCGGGCCGCCTGATCCGGCCGATCCTGGCCCGCTCCACGCCCATGACGTCCAGCGTCGGCGTCCACAGCACGGGCGGCCAGGTCTGCGCGCACGTCCCCACGCACCGGGACAGCGACGGGCGGGCGCTGTCGCGGTCGTACCGGTAGACGGCGCGTCCCCGGTTGTCCACCAGGATCGCGCCGAGCTGGGTGTCCTGCATCGCGCGCAGCCCGGTCGGGCTGGCGGCGCCCCGGGGCTCGATGGGGGGCGTCCCCTTCCAGGGCCATCCGCCCGAGGCCGGCTGCTCGCCGGCGGCCCCCGCGGCGGCGCCCGTGGCCGTGGCGGCGGGCGCCGCGCCCTGCGAGGCTCCGCCGTACAGGTCGCAGCCCGCGAGCGCCGCGCAGGCCGCCGCGACCGCGGTCCCCGTGCGGACGACCCGTCCCCGGACGTTCATGTGCCTCCTCCGCTGTGGCGTGTGCCGCGTCGGAAGGCAGTACGGGGCGCGGCGCGGGAAAGGTTCAACCGTCCGCGCACCGGATCCGGGAAACCGCCCCGGCAGAGAAAGATCCGGGAAACCGCCCCGGCAGAGAAAAAGGCGCGACGCGAGGGCACCCCGCAGTTCCCTCGCGCCGCGCGTTTGTCCGGCCCTGACGCGATCCCCGTCACGCCGCGTCGGGGCCGTACACCTCCCACAGCTCGCCGGCGAAGAACCGGCCGAACCGCACCAGCGCCGCCGCGCAGTCCGGACCGGACGTGCGGAACGTGGTCAGCTGGCGGGCGAAGTCGGGCAGCCGGATGTGCATCACCCCGGCCGCCAGCGTCTCGGCGTCCGCGTCCCCGCCCTCGGGCACGTGCCCGTCCAAAATCCGCACGTACAGGGTCGAGGTGTCCGGCCAGATCCGCGTGGGCGGGCCGTGCAGGACGTTCTTCTGCCCGGTCAGGGTGCGGGGCCGGCCCTCGCCGTCGGCGAAGTGCAGCCGGTACCTCATCAGGCGGCGGTCCTCCGCGCCCGCGGGCGCCAGGCAGTTGAACCAGCCCCGCAGGACGGGCCGCCGGCCCCCGCAGCCGGCGGACTCCACCCACCCCCCGGCCCGCGCGGTGTGCTCGGGCTCGGCGAGGAAGCGGTCGACGTCGTCGGCGGTGATGGTGAGGCGGAAGGCGATGTGCTCGCGCGCCTCGGCGAGCTCGCCCGCGCGCGGGTCGCCTTCGCCGAACGTCACGAACCCCTTCATCACCTCGGTGAACGACAGCGACGTAGGAGCGGCCGCCCCGGAGGACGTCCCCCGGTCCCGCTCGGGGCGCCCCGAATCCGCGCCGTACGCCCTGCCGTTCCCCGCCCCTCCAGGCGGGCCGGCCTCCCCCGAGGCCGGCCCGGCCCCCGTTCCCGGTGCGTCTTGCGTCCGCCGCGCGCCGTCGCGCGGCGGGACGTGTGTGCTGCGGCCCCGGTTCGCGGCGTCCTCCAGCGCCCGGGTGCTCAGGCGGTCGGCCATCGCCGCGATCGTCAGCGAGGGGTTCGGGCCCACCGGCCCCGGCATCGCCGCCCCGTCGGCGATGTACAGGCCGGGGTGGCCGAACACCTCGCCGAACGCGTCGCACACGCCCTCGCCCTCGTGCCGCCCCATCGGAGCGCCGCCCAGCGGGTGCACCGTGACGACCCGCTTGCGGAACCAGATCGGGTTGTCGGCGTACTCGGCGCCGAGCACGTCGGCCATGGCCCGCATGGTCTTGCGCAGCCGCGCGTAGTGCGCCTGGCTGGACTCGGCGCTCCACCGGGCGTTCAGCCGCCCGCCCCGCAGCTCCAGCCGCCCGTCGGCGGCGTCGCGGCCCATGCCCAGCAGCGGCAGCGAGCTGACCGACAGCGCACCGTCGCCGATCAGGTCCGACAGCTCCGCCGACACGTTGGTGTCGGGCGCGTCCTTGAAGAACTCCACGAACCGCTGCCACAGGAACTTCACGACCCGCACGATCTGCTCGTCGGGCTCCAGCCCCGGCACCATCCAGTCGACGAACGAGGGGTAGCCGCCGTCCTCGATGTAGGCGCCGGGCCCGGCGCCCGGCGCGCCGTCCAGCGCGTCCGGCAGCCGGATCGCGCTGGTGATGACCGGGCCGCGGCTGGCGTCCAGCGGCCGCACCCGGTCGCGGTCCTTGGCCTTGAGCAGGAACGTCAGCAGGTCGCCGTTGCCGCTGAACCGGGTGCCGAGCGCCCCGCTCAGCCCCGGCAGCGCCGCCCGCGACTTCAGCAGCAGGAACGTCGTGCCGTACGTGCCCGCCGCCAGCACCAGCCGCTCGCACGCGATCGTGCGGACCGGCCGCTTCCCCTTGCGGACGTTCACGTCGTGGTGGACGTAGTCCACCTCGTAGCCGCCGCCGGGCCGCGGCCGGATCGCCTTGACCTCGTGCTCGGTGCGCAGGTCGGCGCCGTGGAACGCGGCCGCCGACAGGTAGGTGTGGTCGAGGCTGTTCTTGGCGCCGTCGTTGCAGCCGATGTCGCACTCGCCGCACAGCCGGCACGTGCGCCGCGGCACGCCGTGCACGTTGCCGTAGGGCGGCTCGGCGAGCGGCAGCCCGACCCCCGGCTCGGCGCCGGGCGACGGGGCGAAGCTGATGCTCAGCGGCGGCCGGCTGTAGTGCAGGCCCAGCTCGGCGGCGGCGTCCTGCATCGCGTGCGCCTTGGGCGTGTGGTCGTAGGGCGGCCGGTCGAGCGGGTAGACGGCGGTGCCGATCATCTTCTCGACCGCGTCGTAGTGCGGGTCGAGGTCCGCGCGGCTCACCGGCCACTCCTCGTGCCGGCCGCCGGGCAGGTCGGTGACGAACCACCGCTCGTCCTTGCGCAGCAGCACGTTGGCGTAGATGAGCGACCCGCCGCCCAGGCCGGACGACACCACCGAGTCGAAGCCCTTGAAGCTCCAGACGTCGAACATCCCGTACAGCCCGGCCTCGGGGTCCCAGAACGCCCGGCCGATCTCGGCGGGGGAGCGGGGGAAGGTGCCGGGCGGGTACGCGCGGCCGCGCTCCAGCACCACCACCGACCGCCCGGCCTCGGCCATCCGGTACGCGGCCACCGAGCCGCCGAACCCGGACCCGACGACCACCGTGTCGACGTGCTCCATCAGACCACCTGCCGGTCGCGGCTGTGCTTGCGCAGGTGCTCCAGGATGGCGGGGAACACGTCGACGTGCGCGTTGCGGCCGACGATCGGGTCCACGTGGGAGTAGCGGGGCAGGATCTTCAGCGAGTGCCTGTCGGGCGCGCGGCGCGACAGGATGCGGTGGCAGACGATGTTGGAGTCGGTGAACACGCGGTTGTCCGAACCGGTCAGGAACAGGCTGGGCGGCAGGTTCTCGGGGGCGTCGCGCAGGTAGTCGTCGGGCAGCGCGGCGTAGCGCGGGTCGCCCGGCCGGTTCTTCACCGCGTACCCGGCCTTGACCATCTTGCGGATGTGCCGGTAGTAGCTCAGCCCCGTCACCGGGAACAGGTCGGCCCACCGCCGGTGCGTCTCGGGCGCCAGGCTGTCGTGGTCGTAGAACATCGCCGGGCACCCGGTGCCCCACATGAAGCTGACCATGTGGCAGTCGGGGTTGTCGCACTCGCGGTGCACCGCCGACACCAGCCGGGAGATCATCCGGTTGCGGGTGAAGCGGCCCGCCCGCGCCGAGTAGGCGTCCAGCACCGACACCCCGAACCCGTACTCGACGATGCCGGGGCCGAAGTTCAGCTTCAGCCGCGACCACGTCGGCACCCGGGTGACCAGCGAGACGCTGTTGGACACCGCGCTGGTGACGTCGGTGACCAGGCCCGCCGACATGCTCATGAAGAACGACACCGCGCCCAGGCACTGCGCGACGACGTGCACTCGCCGGTCGCCGATGTGGCGGCGCAGCTCGCGCATGGCGGCGGGGTGGTCGTACAGGGCGATGTCGTCGAGGCTGTACCGGTTGGTCTCGGCGTTGTAGGGGTACCGGTTGCTCATCCGGAAGTCCAGCGCCCAGACGTCGGTGAAGCCGTTGTCCAGCAGGTAGTTCACCATGTTGTAGTGCTCGGGCATGATGAACATGTCGCTGGACGCCGGCAGGCCGTGCAGCAGCAGCACCACGTCGTCGCAGTCGGCGCGGTGGAAGCGCGTCAGGTGCAGGCCGAGGCCGTCCTCGGTGGCGAACGGGTGCACCGAGATCTCGGCCTTCTCCACGCCTTCGAGCGTGTAGCGCGCGACGGGACGCTGCATGTCCATCGACCTCCCCAGCTCGGCAACAACCATGGCGTCCCCTCGGACGCGGGGACATCGTGGTAAACCCTGACTTCCACGGTGCCGTTCCGGAGGACGTGTCGTGCGTGTTTCTCCGGAGGGCCCTTCAGCGTCATGTGACGCAGCCGGGACCGCGTCCGTTTCAACGGCGCCCCGGCCCCGCCCGCGAGCGCGACGTCGCGGCGCCCCGCCGACGCGCCGGTGCGGGGCGCGCTACTCCTCCTGCGGCTCGGCCTGCAGCCGGGCCAGCGCCTTCACCAGGTTCACCCGGGAGGTGATGTCCAGCTTGGAGAAGATGTGCGACAGGTGCGTCTCGACGGTGCGGACGCTGATGAACAGGCGCTCGGCGATCTGCTGGTTGGTCAGGCCGTCGGAGACGAGCATGGCGACCTCGAACTCCCGCTGGGACAGGCCGAACTGCTCGTCGCCGCCCCGGCGCCCGGACGCGCCGCGCCCCGCCGGGCCGGGCGTGCGGATGCCGACGCGCCGCTGCTCCAACGTGGCCCGGGAGTGCAGCAGGCGGGCCCCGCACGCGGCGAAGACCTCGGCGGCGGCGCGCAGGTCGGCGCAGGCCGCGGCGCGGTCCTTGGCCCTGGCCGCGGCGATGCCGGCGGCCGGCCGCGCCCGCCCCGAGCCCACGCGGGCGTAGCACGCCTCGAACAGCGCGGCCGCCTCGCGGGCCAGGCCCGCGGCGGTCTTCGGCTCGGCGGACATGGCCGCGTACGCGCGCGCCAGCATGGCCCGCGCGCGGTCGCTGTCGAGCTGCGGGTGGGCGACCTGCTCGGCGCGCCGGGCCCACAGCGCGGCGTCCTCGTCGCGGCCCTGCTGCGCGGCGACCTCGGCCATGATCTCGCAGCAGGCCAGGCGGGCGTCGGGGTCGAGCAGGATCACCTCGCCGAAGCCGTTGCAGGCCTCCATCATGGCCTCGACGCCCTCGTCCGTCCGCGACAGGCCGAGCAGCGCCCGCGCCCGCGCGTACTGGGCCTGCGCGCCGTACCACTCGCCGCCGTCGGCGCCGGCGCGCATCGCCTCGTCGGCCAGCCGCAGCGCCTCCTTGGCGTCCCCGGCCAGGCCGACGGTCAGGGACTGCTGGGTCAGCGCCCCCGCCAGCTGCGGCGCCGCGCCCAGCAGCCGCGCCGTCTCGGCCGCCTCCTCGGCGATCATCATGGCCTCGGTGAGCCGGCCCTCCATGGTGGACGCGCGGGCCTGCCCGGTGAGCAGGGTGGCCAGGATGTAGGTCTGCCCGGTGGCGCGGGCGACCGACACCGCGCGCTCGAAGTGCCGCCGGGACGCGGCGTAGCGGCCCATCATGTGCTCGGCCCAGCACAGCCAGGCCACCGCGTCCAGCCATTCGGCCACCTCGTCGTCGGTCGCCTCGGCCACCAGCCGGTCGGCGGTCTCGGCGTACCGGACGGCGGCGGCCAGGTCGCCGGACAGGAACGACGACATCGGCCGCAGCGCCGTGACCGCCATCCGCACCGCCGGCGGCCAGCCCTCCCCGCCGTTCTCGGGCATGTTCTCCAGGACGGCGCGGGCCGCGCGGAAGTCGCCGCGGAACAGGCTCTCGGCCACCAGCCGCAGCCGCAGCGGCACGCCGGTCGGCGACGCCGGGTCGGGGATGCGGCGCAGCTCGTCCAGCAGCAGCGCCCGCGCCTCGTGCGGACGGCCCAGCAGCCGCTCCATCAGCGCGCACAGCCGCGCCGCCGTGACGCGGCGGTCGTAGTCGTCGGGCGGCAGCAGCCGCAGCAGCGTGCGGGCCGTCTCGCGGCCCTCGGCCAGCCGCCCGCCCAGCGACTCCACCTGCGCCAGCTCCATCAGCAGCTCCAGCCGCGACGGCAGCGGCGCGTGCCCCTGCGCCGCCGCGGGCGGCTCGGGCATCTTCTCCGGCATCAGCCGCAGCGCGGCGCGCAGCCAGTGCGCCGCGGTGACCGGGGCCTGCGCGGTGAACGTGCGGGCCGCCTCCACCAGCGTGGCGATCGCGGCCGGGTCGCCGAACCGCCCCGACCGCTCCACGTGCCGGGCGCGCACCGCGGCGAGCGCGCCGATCCGCGCCAGGTAGGCGGCGATGCGGCCGTGCGCGGCCAGCCGCCACCCGGCCGCGGCCGACCCGTAGGCGGCGTGCCGCACCAGGGGGTGGCGGAACCGGAACCGCTCGGCCATCGGCCGCACGATGTCGCGGGCGACCAGCTCGTCCAGCGCCGACAGCGTGTCGTCCTCGGACACCTCGGCGGCCACCGCGGCCAGCGCCGGGTCGAACTCGTCGGCGGCGACCGCCGCGCCCTGCGCCACCAGCAGCGCGTTCCGCGACAGGCCGCTCAGCTCCAGCACCAGCGCGGCCTGCACCGCGGGCGGCAGGTCGCCGTCGCCCGGACCGGCGACGGGCCGCTGCGGGCTGCGCGCCAGCGCCTCGAGGTAGAAGGGGTTGCCGCCGCTGGCGCGGTACAGCTCGCGGCAGCGCGCGTCGGGCACCCGCAGGCCGAGCAGCTGCGCGACCTCCTGCTCGGTGAGCGGGTCCACCGGGACGCGCAGGCCGCGGCCGTTCTGCACCGCGTCCTCGACCAGCGCGGCCAGCCGCGGCGACGCCTGCGCCGGCCGGTACGCCACGGCGAGCGTCACCCGCGCCCGCGGCGGGTGCCGCACCAGGTGGTCCAGCAGCTCGATGGTGGCCTCGTCGGCCCAGTGCAGGTCGTCCAGCATCAGCACCAGGCCGGACGCGGCGGCCAGCTCCTCCAGCAGCCGCCGCACGGTCCGGTACAGCTGGTAGCGGGCCACCTGCCGCCCGTCGGCGGCCACGGCGGCCGGCCCGGCGGCCACGGCGGACATGGTCGCCAGGGCCGGGAACACCGCCGACAGCAGCCGGGTCGCGTCCGGGCCGAGGTCGGGCAGATGCTCCTCCAGATGGTCGTCGAGGGCGTCGACGACGGCGCCGAACGGCATCTCCTGCTCGAACTCGGCGGCGCGGCCCGCGCGGGTGGGCAGCTTGCGCGCCGCGGCGGCCCCCGACAGCTCGCTCAGCAGCCGGGTCTTGCCCGCCCCCGGCTCGCCGACGAGGGCGACGAACCGGAACGCGCCCTCGGCCGTGGCATCCAGCGCCTCCTCCAGGGCACGCAGCACGCCCTGGCGCCCCACCAACGGCAGGGCCGCCGGAAGGACGTCGGGCTGTTGGTCCGTACGACCCTCCATGTCCACACCCCACCAGTAGTGACAAGGCGGTCGACACGCCGCGACGAAGACGTTCAGCCGGTGTCTTGCCTCGATCTTCAGGCAGCCGCAGGGGACACTTTACCGATTCGGCCGACGGCATGGCCGATCCCGCGGTCCGGCCTGCGCCGACCGGACCGCACGCGGTCGCGTCCCCCGTGGTCGCCCTCTGCTATCAACCGCCTTAACCAGGGGGATGTCAACAGTTTTCAGTTAGGCGTTGCCTACCCGTCACCCTCCTCCTCGTGTTCTGTTCACCCGTCCCAGGTCATACCGCCGCGGACCCCCGCCGGGCGGCCACGACGCGCGCCGACCGCGCCGGAACCAGCGAGACCGCCCGGAGCCGGACGCGCTCGGGCGCGGGGTCGGCGGGGCGCAGCTCCACCCGGCGCAGCACCTCGGCGACGATCGTCCGCATCTCCAGCAGCGCCAGCTGGGCGCCCGCGCAGTAGCGGCGGCCGCCGCCGAACGGCAGCCAGGCCCGGTTGGCCTTCGCCGCCTCCGGGCCGAGGAACCGCTCGGGCCGGAACTCGCCGGGGTCGGGGAAGACGTCGGGGTCGGTGTGCACCAGCGGGATGACCGCCGCCACGCACCATCCGGCGGGCACTCGGTGGCCGCCGACCGTCATCGGCTCGGTCAGCAACCGGGGCGTGGCCGGCACCACCGGGCGGACCCGCAGCGACTCCTTGATCACCGCGTCCAGGTAGGCGCGGCCGTCGCCGTCCGCCGGCTCCTCGCGCAGCCGCTCCAGCACCGGGGGCGTCCGCACCAGGCGCTCGAACGTCCAGGCCAGGGCGGTGGCCGTGGTCTCGTGCCCGGCGACCAGCAGGGTGATCAGCTCGTCCCGCACCTCCCGGTCGGTCAGCGGCCGGCCCGCCTCGTCCCGCGCGGCGAGCAGCTGCGACAGCACGTCGTCGGCGGCCGGGCCGGCGTCCGGGGCGCCGTCGCGGCGGCGCCGGGCCATCTCGTCGTAGAGGATCGCGTCGACCTGCGCGCGGATCCGCGCGAACCGGGTGGTGGGCAGGAACCCGGCGCGCCGCGCCGCCGGCGCGGTCAGCAGCCACTCGCGCGGCCGGGGCGGCAGGCGCACCACGGCGGCGCCGCCGCCGAGCGCCACCAGCCGCAGCAGCCGGTCGCGCTGGCGGCGCAGCCGCCCGGCGTCGCGGATGCCGAACACCACCCGCATGATCACTTCGAGGGTGATGCGCTCCATCCGGGGGCGCAGCGCGAACGGCTCGCCGAGCGGCCACCGGTCGATGTCGGCGGCGGCCAGCTCGGCGGCCCGCTCGGCCCAGCGCGCCACCGCCCGCCCGTGCAGCGGCGGGCCGAGCAGCCGCCGGTGCCGCCACCACGGCTCCTCGTCCAGCGTCAGCAGCGACGCCTCGCCGACCAGCGGGCCGAGCAGCCCGCGCCGCACCGCCCCCGCGCGCCCCCCGGAGCCGTCGGCGGCCAGCACCTGCTCGGCCAGGTCGGCGGTGGCCACGCACACCTCCGGCGGCATGCCGGGGAGCCGGATCTGGAAGACGGGCCCGAGGCGGCGCCCGGCGGCGAAGAACCGCATCGGGTCGGCGACGAGCCAGGCCACCTGCAGCGGCGCGGGCAGACGCAGACCAGGGGGAGCGGGCATCGAGACTCCTGCACGGGATCTCCGGGGAGGAGACCCCTCGAGACGGCGTTCACCGGAGCGCGGCGGGGTGGGGCCGCCGCCGCGCCACTCCGGTCGGATCCGCACCGGAGATCACTTTGATGATCTTCGTTCGCAGTCGTCTCTCACATCGTGGTAAACACCGATATCGGTGGTGGTCAGGAAGCGCTGACCCCCGGATATCGGCGACCGCTCAGCCCAGGCCGATGCGGGCGGCCGCGTCCGACCAGGCCGACTCGTCGCCGCGCGGCTCGTAGCGGCGCAGCGGCTGCGTCCCGGCGACCAGCGCCCGCATCTCCGCCAGGTCGCCCACGACCCCGTGCGCGCGCGCCTGCACCAGGACGTTGCCCAGCGCGGTGGCCTCCACCGGCCCGGCGACGACGGGCAGCCCGCACGCGTCCGCGGTCAGCTGGCACAGCAGCTCGTTGCGGGAGCCGCCGCCGACCAGGTGCACCACCTCCACCTCGCGGCCGGACAGCCGCGCCGCCTGCCGGATGGCCGCGCGGTGCGCCAGCGCCAGGCTGTCGAGGACGCAGCGCACGGTCTCGGCGCGGGTGCCCGGCTCGGGCATGCCGCGGCGGCGGCAGTGCGCGGCGATCCGCTCGGGCATGCCGCCCGGCGGCAGGAACTCGGGGTCGTCCGGGTCGATCAGCGAACGCAGCGCCGGAACCCGCGCCGCCTCCGCCAGCAGCGCCGGAAGGTCGGGGGAGTCCCAGGCGCGCAGGCACTCCTGCAGCGGCCACAGCCCCATCACGTTGCGCAGGTAGCGGACGGTGCCGTCCACCCCGCCCTCGTTGGTGAAGTTGGCCTCGCGGCTGGCCTCGGTCAGCACCGGCTCGGGCAGCTCCACGCCCACCAGGGACCAGGTGCCGCAGGAGATGTAGCCGAAGCGCTCCCCGGAGGCGGGGACGGCGGCCACGGCCGAGGCGGTGTCGTGGGACGCGACGGCCGTCACCGGCAGGTCCGCGCGCAGCCCCGTCTCCTCGGCCACGTCGGCGCGCAGCGTCCCCACCGCGTCGCCCGGCTCGCGCAGGTCGGGCAGCAGCTCCGCGGGAAGACCCAGGCGGTCCAGCAGGGGCCGCGACCATGCGCCCGTGCGCACGTCGAGCAGCCCCGTCGTGGACGCGTTGGTGCGCTCGGCGCCGATCCGCCCGGTCAGCCAGTACCCCACCAGGTCCGGGATCAGCAGCAGCGTCCGCGCGCGCTTGAGCACCTCCGCGGACTCGGCGACGAGCTGGTAGACGGTGTTGAACGGCAGGAACTGCAGCCCCGACACCTGGTACAGGTGGTCGTCGCCGAGCTCGGCCCGCACCCGCTCCATGACGCCGTCGGTGCGCGCGTCGCGGTAGTGCACGGGGTTGCCGAGCAGCGCGCCGCGCTCGTCCAGCAGCCCGTAGTCGACGGCCCACGAGTCGATGCCCACCGACACCAGGCCGGAGGGCGCCGCGCGCAGCCCGTCGAGCACGTTGCCGTACAGGCCCAGGATGTCCCAGTGCAGCGTGCCCGCGACCCGCACGGGGCGGTTGGGGAAGCGCCGCAGCTCCGCCAGCTCCAGCGTCCCCGGACCGACGCGCGCGGCCATCACCCGACCGCTGGACGCCCCGAAGTCGACGGCGGCGAACACCGCAGATGAAGCGTTCATGGGACGAGCAGTACCTCCAGGGTGCGGGGGCCGTGCACGCCCTCGACGCGCGACAGCTCGATGTCGCTGGTCGCCGAGGGGCCGGACACGAAGGTGAGGGGACGGGACGGGCCGAGCCGCTCCAGCGCCTCGGGCACATCGGCCGCGACCTGGTCGGCGGTGACCACGATGAGGTGGTAGTCGGGCACCAGGGACAGCGCGCGCGGCCCCTGGCCGGGCCCGTGGTCCAGCACGATGGTGCCGGTTTCGGCGATCGCGGCGGCGCAGCCGGTGACCGCGCCCGCCAGCCCGTCCAGGTCGGCGACGGCCGGGTCGCGGGCGATCCGCTCCGGCGGGACGTGCGCCAGCCACTCGTCCGGCAGCCCGGACGGCACCGCGAACGCCCCGCCGCCGCGCACGGCCGGGGACTCGCCGCGCACGGCCGGGGACTCGCCGCGCACGGCCGGGGACTCGGCGCGTGCGGCCAGGGACTCGGCCACCGCGCCGGGCAGCTCGCCGGCCGACACCAGCCGCACCGTGGCGCGGTAGTCGGCGACCCGTTCGGCGAACAGCTCCAGGATCCGCTCGCCGTGGTGGCGCCGCGCGTAGCCGCGGTCGATCCGGTCGTAGGACGCGGCCGCGTCGGCGGCCGTGCGCCGGCCGGTGATCCGCTCGATGCGGCCGAGGATCTCCGCGCGCGCGTTCGCGCCTTCCCGCCCGCTCATTCGCCCTTCCCTCCGGTGCGGTTCCACCAGGCGCGGAACGACTCCTTCGGCGGCACCGGCGCGTCCCGGGTGTCGGTCCACGCGCTCAGCGGGCCGGGCAGGCGCCGGATGCGGCCGCGCCGCCCCACCACGCGCCGGCCGCCGGGCGCGGCCCGCTGCGCCAGCGCCACGCCGGTGGGCGAGCGCAGCGTCCACCCCGCGACGTCCATCACCGCGCGCTCCAGCGGATGCTTGTGCCCCTTCTCCACGGCGCGGGCGCGCAGGTGCACCAGCACCTCGGGGATGTCGATGGCCACCGGGCACGCCTCGAAGCACGCCCCGCACAGCGACGACGCGTAGGGCAGCGAGGAGTCCACGTCCGAGCCGATGCCGCGGATCTGCGGCGACAGGATCGCGCCGATCGGCCCCGGGTAGGGCGAGCCGTAGGCGTGGCCGCCGGCCCGCGCGTAGACGGGGCACACGTTCAGGCACGCCGAGCAGCGGATGCAGCGCAGCGCCTGCCGCCCGACCTCGTCGGCCAGCGTCGCGGTGCGGCCGTTGTCCAGCAGGACCAGGTGGAAGTCCGACGGCCCGTCGCCGGGGGTGACGCCGGTCCAGGCGGAGGTGTAGGGGTTCATCCGCTCCGCCGTCGAGGAGCGGGGCAGCAGCTGCAGGAACACCTCCAGGTCGCGCCAGCTCGGCACGACCTTCTCGATGCCCATCACCGAGATCAGCGTCTCGGGCAGCGTCAGGCACATCCGCCCGTTGCCCTCCGACTCCAGCACCACCAGCGTGCCGGTGTCGGCGACGGCGAAGTTGACCCCGGACACCGCCACCTTCGCCGACAGGAACTTGGCGCGCAGGTGCCGCCGCGCCGCCTCGGCCAGCTCGGCGGGCGAGTCGGACAGCCCGGCGGGCGCGTCCGGCATGGTGCGGCGGAAGATGTCGCGGATGTCGGCGCGGTTGCGGTGGATGGCCGGGACCAGGATGTGCGACGGGCGGTCGTCGCCGAGCTGCACGATCAGCTCGGCCAGGTCGGTCTCGTGGGCGGTGATGCCCGCCTCGGCCAGCGCCTCGTTCAGCCCGATCTCCTGGGTGGCCATCGACTTGACCTTGACCACCTCGGTCTCGCCGGTCGCCCGGACCAGGTCGGTGACGATCCGGTTGGCCTCGGCGGCGTCGCGCGCCCAGTGCACCGTGCCGCCGGCCTCGGTGACCTTCTCCTCCAGCAGGCGCAGGTAGTGCCCGAGGTTCGCCAGGACGTGGTCCTTGATCTGCCGGCCCGCCTCGCGCAGCGCGGCCCAGTCGTCCAGCTCGGCGACGGCCTCCGCGCGCCGCCGGCGGATCGTGGTCGTGGCGTGCGCCAGGTTGCGGCGCAGCCGGGTGTCGCCCACCGCGCGCCGCGCCGCGTCGGGGAACGCGGGCATCCCCAGGTAGGTCGGCATGCGGGCGGCGGTGCCGCCGGTGCCGCTGCTCATGTGCGGTCCTCCTCCGTGGAGGCGAGGATCTCGGCCAGGTGCACGGTGCGCACGCCGGACCGGGTGCGCAACAGCGCCCCGCCGATGTGCATCAGGCAGGAGTTGTCGGCCGCGCACAGCGCCTCGGCGCCGGTGCGGCGCACGTTGGTCACCTTGTCGGCGCACATCGCGGCCGACACCTCGGAGTTCTTGAGGGCGAAGGTGCCGCCGAAGCCGCAGCACTCGGTCGCCTCGGGCAGTTCCACCAGGTCGATGCCGCGCACGGCGCGCAGCAGCCGCAGCGGCCGGTCGCCGACGTGCAGCATGCGCATCGAGTGGCAGGTGGGATGGTAGGTGACGCGGTGCGGGAAGTAGGCGCCCACGTCGGTCACGCCGAGCACGTCGACCAGGAACTCCGACAGCTCGTACACCTTGGGCGTCAGCGCCTCCACGCGCGCGGCCAGGGCGCGGTCGCCGGAGTCGGCCGCCAGCCTGGGGTGCCAGTCGCGCACCATCGCCCCGCACGACGCCGACGGGGTCACCACCGCGTCGTAGCCGGCGAACGCGTCGGCGAAGCCGCGCACCAGCGGCAGGGCCTGCTTGCGGTAGCCGGTGTTGAAGTGCATCTGCCCGCAGCACGTCTGCGCCTGCGGGAAGTCGACCTCGTGCCCCAGCCGGTTGAGCAGCCGCACGACCGCCTTGCCCGTGCCGGGGAACATCGTGTCGTTCAGACACGTGATGAACAGCGCGACCTTCATCGCTCCTCCTCGGAGCCGCCCGCGCCGACGGAGATCTCCGCGCCGCCGGAGCCCTCCGCGCCGACGCGGCGGCTTGACTCGCGCACCACCAGCTCCGGTTGGAACATCACCTGCTGGTGGGCGTGCCCCTCGGGGTCGTCGCACTCCTCCAGCAGCAGTTCGGTGGCGATGCGGCCCAGCTGGTAGGTGGGCTGGCGCACCGAGCTGAGCGGCACCGCGGCCGCGGCGGAGAACTCGATGTCGTCGTAGCCGATGAGCGCCACGTCGGCGGGCACCCTGACCCCCGCCTGCAGCAGGACCCGCATCACCCCCAGGGCGAGCAGGTCGTTGGCGCAGAAGATGGCGTCGGGCAGGGCGCCGTCGGCCAGCAGCCGCCGCGCCGCCTCCTGGCCGGCGCGGGCGTTCATCGCCGGGACGGTCAGCTCCCGCATCGCCTCGCGCGGCATCCCGGCCGCGCGCAGCGCCCGCAGCGCGCCCTTGCGCCGGTCGGCGCACTGCCGCAGCGCGGACGGGCCGGTGACGAAGCCCAGCGTGCGGGCGCCGTCGGCCAGCAGCCGGCCGACCGCCAGCTCGCCGCCCGCCACGTCGTCCACCGCCACCGAGCACTGGTTGGCGCGGGGGGTGGGGTGGTCCAGCAGGACGACCGGGATGTCGCGCTCGCGCAGCCGGTCGGCCTGCCGCCCGTCGTCCACGGGCGTGACCAGCACGCCGCGGACCCGCTGTTCGGCGAACACGCGCAGGTTGCGCTGCTCGCGCTCGTGGGACTCGGCGGACGACGACAGCAGCACCGCGTAGCCGTGCTCGCTGGCCGCGTCCTCCACGCCGCGGGCGACCTCGGTGAAGAACGGGTTGGACAGGTCGAGCACCATGAGCCCGACCGTGCGGCTGTGCCCGGCGCGCAGCGTGGACGCCGAACCGTGCCGGACGAACCCCAGCTCGCGGATGGCCTGCTCGACCCGGGCGCGGGTGGCGGGGGCCACCCGCTCGGGGCGGTTGAGCACGTTGGAGACGGTGCCGGGCGACACCCCCGCGTGCTGCGCCACCTGCTTGATGCCCACGGTCGCCGGGCCCCCGGCACCGTTGCGCGTGGCCGGACGTCTGCTCGCGGACCGGCGCGGTGCGGGGACCTCGCCGGTGCCGTCTGTGCTCATCTGCCGCCCCCGGGTCGGTCTGCGTCTGTGGTGTGTGCCCGCTCACTTTGGGTCATGCCGTTAAAACGTGTCAACCCCGTAGTGGTGATCTTGGTCGTCGCGGCGCGGTCGGCGGCCTCCTCCGCACCGCCCGTCCCGAAGTCTCTTCAGCCCTTGTCCCACCGAGGATCCAGCGATTTTCCGGCAAGCGCCCTCTTGACGAGTGCGTTGAGTCACATCTACCGTCCTCCGCAACATCCCCTTAAAACGTTTTTCATCTGCGAGACATCGAAACCCCATCCGAGGAGGGCGGCCGTGAGCGCACCCGCTCGGTCGGCTCCGCCGACACTGGCGCTGGTCAACGTGAGCAAATCGTTCGGCGCCGTGCGAGCCCTGCAGGGCGTGACCATCGAGCTCCACGCGGGCGAGGTGCACGCGCTCGCGGGCGAGAACGGAGCCGGCAAGTCGACCGTCGTAAAAACGTTCGCAGGCGTGCACCGCCCCGACACCGGGGAGGTGCGGGTCGAGGGCCGCCCGGTGACCTTCCACGGCCCCGCCGACGCGCAGGCCGCCGGCGTCGCGGTCATCTACCAGGAGCCCACGCTGTTCCCCGACCTGTCGGTCGCCGAGAACATCTTCATGGGCCGCCAGCCGCGCACCGCCCTCGGCCGCATCGACCGCCGCGCCATGCACGCCGAGACCGCCAGGCTGTTCGAGCGGCTCGGCGTGGCGCTGGACCCGCAGCAGCCCGCGCGCGGCCTGTCCATCGCCGACCAGCAGGTCGTCGAGATCGCCAAGGCCATCTCCCGCGAGGCCCGGGTGCTGATCATGGACGAGCCGACCGCCGCGCTCACCGGCCAGGAGGTCGCCCGGCTGTTCACCGTCACCCGGACGCTGCGCGACCAGGGCTGCGCGGTGCTGTTCATCTCGCACCGGCTGGAGGAGATCTTCGAGATCTGCCAGCGGGTCACCACCCTGCGCGACGGCACCTACATCGGCACCGAGAACGTCGCCGACCTCACCCCCGACGACCTGGTGCAGCGCATGGTCGGCCGCGAGGTGGAGGCGCTGTACCCCAAGCAGGACGTGACACCGGGCGAGGTGGCGCTGAAGGTGTCCCGGCTGACCCGCGAGGGCGTGTTCACCGACGTGTCGTTCGAGGTGCGCCGCGGCGAGATCGTGGCACTGGCCGGGCTGGTCGGCGCGGGCCGCAGCGAGGTCGCCCGCGCGATCTTCGGCGTGGACCGCTGGGACGCCGGCGCGGTCGAGGTGAACGGCACCGCGCTGCCCCCGGCCAGCCCCACCGCGGCCATGGCCGCCGGGATCGCGCTGGTCCCCGAGGACCGCCGCCAGCAGGGCCTGGTCATGGACATGTCGATCGAGCGCAACATGGGCCTGACCCAGCTGCGCTCGCTGCGCCGCGCCACCGGCCGCGGCCCGCTGATCTCCCGGAAGGTGGAGCGCGACCGCGCCGCCGACTGGGCGCTGCGCCTGCAGCTGAAGTACGCCCGGCTGAGCGACGCGGTGGGCGTGCTGTCCGGCGGCAACCAGCAGAAGGTCGTGCTGGCCAAGTGGCTGGCCACCGACCCGGCGGTGCTGATCGTCGACGAGCCCACCCGCGGCATCGACGTCGGCACCAAGGCCGAGGTGCACCGGCTGCTGTCGGAGCTGGCCGCGCAGAACCTGGCCATCCTGATGATCTCGTCCGACCTGCCGGAGGTGCTCGGCATGGCCGACCGCGTCCTGGTCATGCACGAGGGGCGGCTCACCGCCGAGATCCCGCGCGCCGAGGCCACCGAGGAGTCGGTCATGGCCGCCGCCACCGGCCGCACCGGCACCGTGGGGGAGGCCGCGTGAGCACGACCCTGACCAAGTCGCCGGGGGCGCCGTCGGCGGCGGACGACGGCGGGCGCGGCGGCCGGCTGGTCGACCTGGTGCTGCGCGCCCGCGAGCTGAGCATCGCCGCGGCGCTGGTGGTGCTGGTGCTCGGCACCACGGTCGCCAACCCGCGGTTCCTGTCCGAGCAGGGCGTCAAGGACATCTTCCTCAACGCCTCGATCCTGGCGCTGCTGGCCGTCGGGCAGACGCTGGTGGTCGTCACCCGCAACATCGACCTGTCGGTCGGCTCGGTGGTCGGCCTGGTGGCGTTCGTCGTCGGCGACTTCGTCTCCGGCACCGACCACGGGCTGCCGTCGGCGCTGGCCGTCGGCCTGGGGATCGGCGCGCTGTGCGGGGCCGTCAACGGCCTGCTGATCAGCTTCCTGCGGGTGCCCGCCCTGGTGGTCACGCTCGGCATGCTGTACGTGATCCAGGGCATCGACTACTACATCGCGCACGGCGAGCAGATCAACGCCGCCAACGTGCCGCAGAGCATCCTCGACCTCGGCAACGGCAGCCTGCTGGGCGTGCCCTACCTGCCGCTGATCACTATCCTGATCATGCTGGCGGTCGGGTACTACCTGCGCTCCTACTCCTCGGGCCGGGAGTTCTACGCCATCGGCTCCAGCCCCGAGGCGGCGCGCCTGGCGGGCGTGCCGATCCGCCGCCGGGTCTTCACCGCCTACCTGGTCAGCGGGGTGCTGGCCGGGCTGGCCGGGGTGCTGTGGCTGGCCCGCTTCGGCACCGTCGTCGCCGACAACGCCAACGGCTGGGAGCTGCAGGTGGTCAGCGCCGTCGTGGTCGGCGGCGTGGCGATCACCGGCGGGGTCGGCACCGTCTACGGCGCCGCGCTCGGCGCCCTGCTCATCACCACCATCGGCAGCGCCCTGGTGGTCCTGAAGATCAATTCCTTCTGGCAGGACGCCATCACCGGCCTGCTGCTCCTGCTGGCGATCAGCGTGGACCGGGTGCTGGCGCTGCGCGTCACGCAGGCTTTGAAGAAGAGGAGCCGCCGCCATGGCTGACCGGCCCACCGCAACGACGGCTGACGGCAAGCAGGGCGGGTTCGAGTTGGGCCGCCTGGTGCGCTGGGACGTGGTCGTCGCCGCGCTGCTCATCGTGGTGTTCTTCGGCGGCGTCGGCCTGTCGCCCGACTTCGGCAACTCCGACAACATCTCCTTCGCCCTCGGCGACCTCAGCGAGATCGCGCTGATCGCGCTGCCGATGACGCTGCTGGTGGTGTGCGGGCAGGTGGACCTGTCGGTCGCCTCCGTGCTCGGCCTGTCCAGCGCGCTGGTCGGCAAGCTGTGGGACGGCGGCATGGCCATCGAGACGATCATCCCGCTGGTGCTGGTGGTCGGCCTGGTGTGCGGGCTGGTCAACGGCCTGCTGGTGACCCGGCTCGGGCTGCCGTCGCTGGCCGTCACCATCGGCACGATGACGCTGTACCGCGGGCTGGCGTACGTGGTGCTGGGCACCGAGGCCGTCTCGCAGTTCCCGCAGCAGTACGCCGACCTGGCCGTCACCAACGTGCCGGGCACCCCGATCCCGTACCCGATCGCGCTGTTCGCCGTGCTGGCCCTGACGACCGCCGTCGTCCTGCACGCCACCGGCGTGGGCCGCTCCCTGTTCGCCATCGGCGCGCAGGAGGAGGCCGCCTACTTCGCCGGGATCCGCGTCAAGCGCCTGAAGCTGATCCTGTTCGTGCTGTCCGGGCTGGTCGCCTCGTTCGCCGGGATCGTCTACACGCTGCGCTACGGCAGCGCCCGCGCCGACAACGGCCTGGGCCTGGAGCTGACCGTCATCGCGGCGGTGCTGCTGGGCGGCGTGGACTTCGACGGCGGCAGGGGCACCCTGGGCGGCGTGCTCGCCGGGGTCCTGCTGATCGGCGTGATGCGCAACCTGCTGATGCTCAACGACGTCGCCAACGAGATCCAGTCGATCGTGACCGGACTGCTGCTGGTGGTGTCGGTCCTCACCCCGCGGGTGATCGCCATCGTCCGCGAGGCCAGATCGAGGGGCGGCGGCTCCGGCGCCCCCGCCGCGGCCAAGGCCGCCTCCTAGCCACTCGGCTCCGCTCCCCGCTGCTCAACACCCACCCCGATCGCATCACCGATGCGACTTTGCGAAAGGCACGACAGATGACCTTCCGTTCCGTCCTCTCCCGGCGTTCGGTGAGCGCCATCGCCGGCGCGAGCGTGCTCGCGCTCGGCCTGGCCGCCTGCGGCGGCACCACCAAGGACTCCACCGAGTCCGCCGCGGGCGGGGCCGCCGCGGCCTCGGCCTCCGCCGACCCCAACGCGGAGATCAAGAAGGGCCTGAAGATCGCCTTCCTGCCCAAGCAGATCAACAACCCGTACGAGAAGATCGTCGACGAGGCCGGGATCGCCGCGGCCAAGGAGTACTCCGGCGAGGCCAAGGAGGTCGGCCCGTCCGACGCGGCGGCGTCCTCCCAGGTGTCCTACATCAACACGCTGGTGCAGCAGCGGCAGGACGCCATCCTCATCGCCGCCAACGACCCCAACGCCGTGTGCGGCCCGCTCAAGCAGGCCATGTCCCGCGGCATCAAGGTGGTCGCCTACGACTCCGACACCTCCAAGGACTGCCGCCACCTGTTCATCAACCAGGCCAGCTCCGAGGAGATCGGCCGCAGCCAGGTCAAGCTGCTGGCCGACCAGATCGGCGGCAAGGGCGAGATCGCGATCCTGTCCGCCACGGCCAACGCCACCAACCAGAACACCTGGATCAAGTACATGCAGGACGAGCTGAAGAAGCCGGAGTACTCCGGGATGAAGCTCGTCAAGATCGCCTACGGTGACGACGACGACCAGAAGTCGTTCCAGCAGACCCAGGGCCTGCTGCAGGCGTACCCGAACCTCAAGGGCATCATCTCGCCGACCACCGTGGGCATCGCCGCGGCCGCCCGCTACATCTCCGGGTCGCAGTACAAGGGCAAGGTCGTGCTGACCGGCCTGGGCACGCCGAACCAGATGCGCAAGTTCATCAAGGACGGCACCGTCGAGAAGTTCGCCCTGTGGGACCCCAAGAACCTGGGCTACCTGGCCTCCTACGCCGCCGCCGCGCTGGCGTCCGGGCAGATCACCGGCGCCGAGGGCCAGACGTTCAAGGCCGGCAAGCTCGGCTCGCGCACCATCGGCAAGGACGGCGAGGTCATCCTCGGCCCGCCCACCGTCTTCGACAAGAGCAACATCGACCAGTACGACTTCTGAGCCGGGGGAGAGAGCGCCCATGCGACGCGTGTGTTTCCTCCTGAAGGTCAAACAGGACCGGATCGAGGAGTACCGGGAGCGGCACGCCGCCGTCTGGCCGGAGATGCGGGCCGCCCTGCGCGACAACGGCTGGCGCAACTACTCGCTCTTCCTGCGCGACGACGGGCTGCTGGTCGGCTACCTGGAGACCGACGACTTCGACAAGGCGCTGGACGGCATGGCCCGCACCGAGGTCAACGCCCGCTGGCAGGCCGAGATGGCGCCGTTCTTCGAGGATCTGGACGGCCGCGCCCCCGACCAGGGGATGCTGCCGCTCACCGAGGTCTTCCACCTGGACTGAGACGATCGGAACGGGCCGTCCCGGGACGCGTCCCGGGACGGCCCGCAGACCGGACACCGGGAGACCGGGGACCGGGGAAAGGAACACATGACTGACATCAGCGCGGTGAAGGACGCCCTCCGCCGCCAGCACATCGAGACTCCGTCCTGGGCCTACGGCAACTCCGGGACGCGTTTCAAGGTGTTCCCCCAGCCGGGCGTGCCGCGCACCCCCCAGGAGAAGATCGACGACGCGGCGCAGGTGCACCGCTTCACCGGGGTGGCGCCGAGCGTGGCCCTGCACATCCCGTGGGACACGGTCGACGACTACGCCGCCCTCGCCGCCTACGCGCAGGAGCGCGGCGTGCGGATCGGGGCGATCAACTCCAACGTCTTCCAGGACGACGACTACAAGCTGGGCAGCGTCACCAACCCCGACCCGGCCGTCCGCAAGAAGGCGCTGAACCACCTGCTGGAGTGCGTCGACATCATGGACGCCACCGGTTCGCGCGACCTGAAGCTGTGGTTCTCCGACGGCACCAACTACCCGGGCCAGGACGACATCCGGGAGCGCCAGGACCGCCTGTTCGAGGCCCTGCAGGCGGTGTACGAGCGGCTCGGCGACGACCAGCGGATGCTGCTGGAGTACAAGCTGTTCGAGCCGGCGTTCTACACCACCGACGTGCCGGACTGGGGCACCTCCTACGCGCACTGCCTCAAGCTGGGCCCCAAGGCGCAGGTGGTGGTGGACACCGGGCACCACGCGCCCGGCACCAACATCGAGTTCATCGTGGCGTTCCTGCTGCGCGAGGGCAAGCTCGGCGGGTTCGACTTCAACTCCCGCTTCTACGCCGACGACGACCTGATGGTGGGCTCGGCCGACCCGTTCCAGCTGTTCCGGATCATGTACGAGGTGGTGCGGGGCGGCGGCTACGAGCCGGACTCGCAGGTGGCGTTCATGCTCGACCAGTGCCACAACATCGAGCCGAAGATCCAGGGGCAGATCCGCTCGGTGATGAACGTGCAGGAGGCCACCGCCAAGGCGCTGCTGGTGGACGCCGAGGCGCTGCGGGAGGCGCAGCGGTCCGGCGACGTGCTCGAGGCGAACGCGGTGTTCATGGACGCGTTCAACACCGACGTGCGGCCGCTGCTGGCCGAGCTGCGCGAGGAGATGGGCCTGCACCCGGACCCGGTCGCCGCTTACAAGGCGTCCGGCTACTTCGAGCGGATCGTCGCCGAGCGGGTCGGCGGCACGCAGGCGGGGTGGGGAGCGTGACCGCCCTGCTGCGCGGTGCGGCCGGCCGCCGGGCGCGTGCGGCGACGCTCGGCGCGGCCGCCCTGCTCGCCCTCGCCTCCGTGCCCGCGGCCGCGGCGGCCGCGCCGGCCGGTGCGCAGGCGGCCGCCGCCAAGGCCGACGGGACGCCGTCGCTCAAGCGGCTGCGCGACACCGAGCTGGATCCGCGGGCGCTGTACTTCGTGTCCTACGACGGCCTGGTCAACAACGGGTCGTTCCAGCAGAGCGGCATCCTCACCTACGCCGGGTACCAGTACGCCGCCTGGTACACCGCCGACCGCAGCGCCGTGGTCGCGCGCCGCCACCTGCCGAACGGCGCGTGGCAGAAGGTGGTGCTGCCGCACAAGCTGTCGGTCGACGACTCCCACAACGTCATCTCGCTGGGGGTGTCGCCGCAGGACGGCCGCCTGCACGTGGCGATGGACACCCACAACAACCGGGTGTACTACACCAAGTCCGAGCCGGGCCTTGCGTCCAAGCCGTCGCCGAGCCGGTGGGACGCCTCCCGGTTCGGCGCGGTGCGGCGCGACCTGGACGGCGTCGACCTCGGCGACATCACCTACCCGCAGTTCGCCGTCACGCCCGAGAAGAAGCTGCAGCTGGTGTACCGGACGGGCGGCTCGGGCAACGGCACCAACGAGATCGCCGAGTACGACGGCGGCACGTGGACCAAGCTCGGCAAGTGGTCCAGCGCCGCCGGCACCTACTCGGGCAACGGGCAGACCAGCAACGCCCGCAACATGTACGTCCACGGCATCACCTACGGCAGGGACGGCAGGCTGCACGCCGCGTTCACCTGGCGGGAGCAGAATTTCGGCGTGCTGTGCCACCCGGGCGGCCTGTCCAACCACGACACCGGCTACGTCTACTCCGACGACCGGGGCCGCACCTGGCGCAACGACGCGGGGCAGACCGTCGCGACCACCGGCACCGACGACCTGGTGGCGCTGGACGACCCGGGCCTGGTGGTCGATCCGCTCGACCCCAACCACGCGCTGATGAACCAGGAGAGCCAGGCGGTCGACTCGACCGGCGCCCCGCACGTGATCATCAGCTACGTGCCGGGCCGGTTCACCCAGTGCGTCACCGACTTCACCGCCCAGCGCAAGGCGTACTCGCGGGCGTTCCACCTGACCCGCGACGCGTCCGGCAAGTGGCGCAAGGTCGAGATCCCCGTGCCGGTCGAGGCGTTCGGCCGCTCCCGCATCGTGTTCGACGAGCACGACAACGCCTACGTGGTCCTGCCGTTCGGCCGGGTCGTCGCCGCGAGCAAGGCCGGCGGCTGGACGGACTGGAAGCTGCTGTTCGACGGCACCTTCTACGGCGGCGGCCGCACCCTCAACGCGTTCGGCGAGGTCCTCGTCGACGACTCGCGCGTCGCCGCCGACGGCGTGCTGTCGGTGATGTACCAGCGCAAGTCCTCCGGGACCACCCCCTCATCCATCCGCGTGATCGACTTCAAACTCTCCTGACCGGGGGGTCGGCAACGACGGCTCCGCACCGACCGCCGCACTCGGCGCCCGCGTCCAGGACGCGGGCGGCCACGGCACCATCCGGGTCGAGACCGGCCCGGGCACCGACAAAGTTCACGACGAGGGGAAGCGAATAATGACCTCCACTCCACGCGAAGTGGAGCAGCTGCTGGAACGCGCCCACACCCTGGGCTCGGACCCGCGCAACACCAACTACGCGGGCGGCAACGCCTCCGCCAAGGGCACCGTCACCGACCCGGTGACCGCCCAGGACGTCGAGCTGATGTGGGTGAAGGGCTCGGGCGGCGACCTGGGCACCCTCACCGAGGCCGGCCTGGCCGTGCTGCGCCTGGACCGCATGCGCGCGCTCGTCGACGTCTACCCGGGCGTCGAGCGCGAGGACGAGATGGTCGCCGCGTTCGACTTCTGCCTGCACGGCAAGGGCGGCGCCGCCCCGTCCATCGACACGGCCATGCACGGGCTGGTGGACGCCGCGCACGTCGACCACCTGCACCCCGACTCCGGCATCGCGATCGCCACGGCCGCCGACGGCGAGGAGCTGACCCGGCGGATCTTCGGCGACCGGGTGGTGTGGGTGCCGTGGCGGCGGCCCGGCTTCCAGCTCGGCCTGGACATCGCCCAGATCAAGAAGGACAACCCGCAGGCCATCGGGGTGATCCTCGGCGGGCACGGCATCACCGCCTGGGGCGCCACCAGCGAGGAGTGCCAGGCCAACTCGCTGGAGATCATCCGCACCGCCGAGGAGTACATCGCCCGCAACGGCAAGGCCGAGCCGTTCGGCCCGGTGGTCGACGGCTACGAGCCGCTGCCGGAGGCCGAGCGGCACGCCCGCGCCGCCGAGCTGTTCCCGCTGATCCGCGGCCTGGCGTCCACGGACCGGCCGCAGGTGGGGCACTACACCGACAGCCCGGAGGTGCTGGACTTCGTCTCCCGCGCCGAGCACCCGCGGCTGGCCGCGCTCGGCACCTCCTGCCCGGACCACTTCCTGCGCACCAAGGTCGCGCCGATGGTGCTGGACCTGCCGCCGTCGGCGCCGCTGGAGGACGTCAAGGCGCGGCTGCGCGAGCTGCACGCCGCCTACCGCGAGGAGTACGCCGCCTACTACCGGCGGCACGCCACCCCCGACTCCCCGCCGATGCGCGGCGCCGACCCGGCGATCGTGCTCGTCCCGGGCGTGGGCATGTTCAGCTTCGGCGCCAACAAGCAGACCGCCCGCGTCGCCGGCGAGTTCTACGTCAACGCCATCAACGTGATGCGCGGCGCCGAGGCGCTGTCCACCTACCGGCCGATCCCCGAGTCGGAGAAGTTCCGCATCGAGTACTGGGAGCTGGAGGAGGCCAAGCTCCGCCGCATGCCCAAGCCCAAGCCGCTGGCCACCCGCGTCGCGCTGGTCACCGGCGGCGGGTCGGGCATCGGCGCGGCCACCGCCCGCCGCCTGGCCGCCGAGGGCGCGTGCGTGGTCGTCGCCGACCGCGACGCGGCCGCGGCCGAGAAGGTCGCCGCGGAGATCGCCGACGCGGCCAAGGCGCTGCGGCCCGGCGACGTCGCCACCGCCGTCGCCGTGGACGTCACCGACGAGGAGCAGATCGCCGCGGCCGTGCGCGCCGCCGTGCTGGCGTTCGGCGGCGTCGACCTGGTCGTCAACAACGCCGGCCTGTCGATCTCCAAGCCGCTGCTGGAGACCACGACCGCCGACTGGGACCTGCAGCACGACGTGATGGCGCGCGGCTCGTTCCTGGTGTCGCGGGAGACCGCCCGCGTCATGATCGAGCAGGG
This sequence comes from Actinomadura keratinilytica, assembly GCF_039539665.1. Classification (NCBI taxonomy): domain Bacteria; kingdom Bacillati; phylum Actinomycetota; class Actinomycetes; order Streptosporangiales; family Thermomonosporaceae; genus Actinomadura; species Actinomadura keratinilytica. The sequence goes on along the minus strand of NZ_BAABDO010000064.1, from coordinate 11,648 downwards.
CATGGGCGGCGACATCGTCTACATCGTGTCCAAGAACGGCGTGTTCGCCGGGCCCAACAACATCGCCTACGGCGCCACCAAGGCCGACCAGGCGCACCAGGTGCGGCTGCTGGCGGCCGAGCTCGGCGGGCACGGCATCCGCGTCAACGGCGTCAACCCCGACGGCGTGGTGCGCGGATCGGGCATCTTCGCCGGCGGCTGGGGCGCCCAGCGCGCCGCCGTCTACGGCGTGGAGGAGGAGAAGCTGGGCGAGTACTACGCCCAGCGCACGCTGCTCAAGCGCGAGGTGCTGCCCGAGCACGTCGCGGCCGCCGTCTTCGCCCTCACCGGCGGGGACCTGACCCACACCACGGGCCTGCACGTGCCCGTGGACGCGGGCGTCGCCGCCGCGTTCCTGCGGTAGCGGCCGCCGGCACCAGACCCGACGGGGCCGGCGCAGGTCGCGCAGGAGCCGCGCCGGCCCCGTCGTCCCACCCCAGCCGCACGTCCGAGGAGGACCGCACCGTGACAGCACATCCGGACCCGACAGCCGACCGCATCACCGCCCCGCCCGTCCGGGTCGGGCTCGTCGCCGGCGGGCTGGGGGCGTACTGGCCCCAGTTCCCCGGCCTGCTGCCCCAACTGAAACGTTCGGCCGAGCGCGTGGCGGAGCGGATGCGCGGCCTCGGCGCCGAGGTCGTCGACGCCGGCTTCATCTCCGACGAGCGGGAGGGCGCGGCCGCCGCCGAGCGGCTGCGCCAGGCCGGCTGCGACCTGATCGTCGGCTTCCTCACCACCTACATGACCGCGACCATGCTGGTGCCGGTCGCGCAGCGGTCCGGCGCCCCGGTGCTGCTGATCAACCTGCAGCCCACCGAGTCGATGGACCACGCCTCCTTCGACACCGGGCAGTGGCTGGCCTACTGCGGCGCCTGCCCGCTGCCGGAGATGGCCAACGCCTTCGCCCGCTGCGGCGTGCCGTTCCGGTCGGTGTCGGGCTACCTGGAGGACGAGCGGGCCTGGACGAAGATCGGCCGGTGGGTGCGCGCGGCCGGGGTGCGGGCCGCGCTGCGCCGCGGCCGGCACGGCCTGATGGGGCACCTGTACCCGGGCATGCTGGACGTGTCCACCGACCTGACGCTGGTCGCCGCCAACTTCGGCGGGCACGTCGAGGTGCTGGAGTTCGACGACCTGCGGGTGCGGGTCGACAAGGTCACCGACGCCGAGACCGAGGCCCGCAAGCGGCGGGCCCGGGAGGTGTTCGAGTTCGCCGAGTCCGTCAACGACACCGACCTGACCTGGGCGGCGCGCGTGTCGGTCGGCCTGGACCGGCTGGTGGAGGACTTCGCGCTGGACTCGCTGGCCTACTACCACCGCGGGCTGGACGGCGAGGTGCACGAGCGGCTGGGCGCCGGGATGATCCTCGGCGCGTCGCTGCTGACCGCGCGCGGCATCCCGGCGGCGGGCGAGTACGAGCTGCGCACCTCCCTGGCCATGCTGATCGCCGACCGGCTCGGCGCGGGCGGCTCGTTCACCGAGCTGCAGGCGCTCGACTTCACCCGGGGGCACGTCGAGATGGGCCACGACGGCCCCGCGCACCTGGCGATCAGCGCCCGCCGCCCGCTGCTGCGCGGCCTCGGCGTGTACCACGGCAAACGCGGCTACGGCGTGTCGGTCGAGTTCGACGTCAAGCACGGGCCGGTCACCGCGTTCGGCATCATCCAGCGGCGGGACGGGCGGTTCGCGTTCGTCGCCTCCGAGGGCGAGGTCGTCGACGGGCCGCTGCTGGAGATCGGCAACACCACCTCGCGGGTCGACTTCGGCTGCGACCCGGGGGAGTGGACCGACGCGTGGAGCGCCACCGGGATCTCGCACCACTGGGCCCTGGCCACCGGCCACCTGGTGCCCGACCTGAAGGCCCTGGCCGACCTGATGGACGTCGAACTCGTCGTGGTCGAGCCCTAGCGCCTTCCTGACGCGGCCCATGCCGCGGACACACGTGAACGTGATCGGGGGATCCGTGCACGCGGCGCCCGACGGCGCCCCGAAACCGGAGGAGCCCATGCGGCGATTCCCGTTCCGACCATCACCCGTCCCCGCCCGCTTCGCCATGCTGCGCCCCGGCTGACCCGGCGGCCCGGTGTGCGGACGAGGCGCCCCCGGGACGGGGCCCGCCTCACCCGCATGGAGGACGGCGCGGCGGCCCCGGCCGCCCCGCCCGGCAACGACGAACCGGCGCGCACCCCGCCGCGCGCCCACCCCAGTTCGCTCGCACCACCCCCGAGGAGTTCCATGCGTGCCATCCCGCATCGTTCCCTGGCCGTCGCGGCGGGGGCGCTGACCCTGGTCACGGCCGCGCTGCCGGGCTCGACCGCCTCGGCCGCCGTCAAGGCCGCGGGCCACGCGCCCAAGGCGCCCGTCGAGCTGACCGTCGGCGACCGCGCCCGCCCCCTCAACGTGGAGGGCGCGCCACTGTTCGGCTGGCGGCCCCGCGACGTCGACCCCGGCGAGACGCAGACCGCCTACCAGATCGTCGTGCGCGCCGACGGCGGCGACCGCGTGTGGGACAGCGGCAAGGTCGCATCGGCGAGCCAGGAGTACGTGCCCTACACCGGCCCCGCCCTGACCCCCGGAACCGGCTACACCTGGACGGTGCGGACGTGGGACCGCACCGGCAGGGTCTCCCCCTGGTCGCGCCCGGCGCGGTTCGACACCGGCCTGCGCGACCAGGACTGGCAGGCCAGCTGGATCCGCCGCACCACCGCCGAGGCCGACGACTACACCCTGGCGCGCAAGGAGTTCACCGTCGGCTCCTCCCGCATCGTCCGGGCCCGGGTGAACATCTCCGCCGCCCACCAGTACGCGCTGCACCTCAACGGCGAGGTCATCGACCACGGCCCCGCCTACGAGTACCCCGACAGCGGCTACTACCGCACCGTGGACGTCACATCGCGGCTGCAGGAGGGCCGCCCGGCCGCGCTGGGCGTGCAGTACCACTGGTACGGGGCCGGGCAGGGCCGCCCCAAGAGCGAGCCCGGCCTGCTGGTGCGGCTGGAGGTCGAGCACGCCGACGGCACCCGGCAGGTCGTCGTCACCGACGGGTCGTGGAAGGTGACGCGCGGCCCCTGGAAGGCGGCCCCGCGCCGCAACGGCGACGGCGGCGACTACGTGGAGGAGTACGACGCCACCGCCGAGCCGGTCGGCTGGGACCGCCCCGGGTTCGACGACTCGTCCTGGCAGGCGCCGCAGGTCGTCGGCGCCCACCCGGCCGGACCGTTCCAGTCCCTCACCGGCCAGGAGACCGACCTCTCCTACACGGTGATCCGCCCGCGGACGGTGACCCGGCTGGCGTCGGGCGCGCTGGTCGCCGACTTCGGCAGGATCGTCCCGGCGATGCCGGTCGTGCGGTTCCGCGACGGCGAGGCGGGCCGCCACGTCGCCATGCACGCCGGGTACGTGCTGGCGTCCGACGGGTCGGTGTCGCGCTCCGGGGACGACAACCAGAGCACCGACCTGACCTACGGGCACACCCAGCGCGACGGCGACCAGACGTTCCGGTCGTTCACCTACATGGGCTTCCGCTACTTCGAGATCGAGCCCGGCGCGGGCGTCCGGCCCGAGGACATCGGCGCGGTCGTGCAGCACACCGAGGTGGACCCGGCGCGCACCGCGCGGCTGCGCACGTCCGACAAGGGAGTGGACGCCGCCTACGACCTGATGCGGCGCTCGGCGCTGTACGGGGCGCAGTGGCAGTTCCTGGACACCCCCACCCGGGAGAAGGGCCAGTTCCTCGGCGACGCGGTGGACATCTCCCTGGCCACCATGTCGGCCTACGGGGAGCGCCGCCTCACCCGGCAGGCCATCACCGAGTTCATCGAGTCGCAGGCCCGCTACTGGCCCGACGGCCGCCTCAACGCCGTGTACCCCAACGGCGACGGCAAACGCGACATCCCCGACTACACCGAGATGTTCCCCGGCTGGGTGTGGGAGTACTACCTGCGGTCCGGCGACGCGCGCACCCTGGCCGCCGCGTACCCGGTGATGACCGCCGTGGCCGACTACGTGCGCCGCCACATCGACTCCGGCACGGGCCTGGTGACCCGCCTGACCGGCGGCTCGGGCCAGTACCAGTACGGCATCATCGACTGGCCCGCGACCATGCGCTACGGCCACGACATGGACACCGCCGCCCGCACCGTCATCAACGTGCTCGGCGTCGACGTGTTCAACGCCACCGCCCGCGCCGCCGAAGCCCTGGGCAAGAGCGGTGACGCCGCCGCGCTGCGCCGCGACGCCCAGACCCTCGCCGCCGCCGTCAACGCCAAGCTGCGCCGCCCCGACGGCGTCTACATCGACGGCCTCAAGAGCGACGGCAGCCAGAGCACGCACGCCTCGCAGATCGCCAACGCCTACGCCGTCGCCTACGGCGTCGCCCCGGCGGCCGACCGCGACCGCGTCGTGTCCTACGTCGCCGGCCTCGGCATGCGGATGGGGCCGTTCACCTCCCACGGGCTGATGAAGGCCCTCGCCGACCGCCCCGACAAGGTCGTCGAACGCCTCACCGACACCGAGGGCCCCGGCTGGGGCAACATCCTGGCCCGCGGCGGCACGTTCACCTGGGAGTCGTGGGACGCGCCGGAGACCGGGCAGAGCCACTCGCACCCGTGGGGCTCGGTCGCGCTCGTGGACGTCCAGGAGTCCCTGCTGGGCGTGTCGGTCACCGCGCCCGGCTCCGCGCGGGTGCGGGTGCGGCCGCCGCGGTCCGGGCTGGACCGCGCGTCGGGCACCGTGCCGGTGCAGCGCGGCGACGTGTCCGTGGACTGGGTCCGCGACGGCGCCGGCTTCCGGATGACGGTGGACGTGCCGGTCAACGTGACCGCCGAGGTGCACGTCCCGGCCCGCGCCGCCGCCGGCGTCCGCGTCACCGGCCCCGCCGCGTCCACCGCCCGGTTCACCGGAATGCGCGACGGCTACGCCGTCTACCAGGTCGGCTCCGGCCGCCTCACCTTCCACTCGCGCTGACCACTCCCGCTGACCCGGGGGAGCCCACACGGCTCCCGTGCCGCGCGGACGGCCACCCCGTCCCCGCGGCACGGTGGCCTCGCCTTCATATCCGTCTATATCCGCCCATATCCACCCACCCCGCATCCAGGAGTTCCGTTTGAGCAAGCACGACGGCGCCGGCGTCAGCCGCCGGCGTTTCATCCAGTACACGGCCGTGACGGGGGCGAGCGCGGCCGTCGCGCTGAACTCGCCGCTGGGCGGCGAGGGCACCGCGCAGGCGGGCGCCGCCGCCCCGTCGTTCGCCGCGTTCGCCCGCCCGGACGCCGCGGTCCGGCCCCGGTTCCGCTGGTGGTGGCCGGACGGGCTGGTCGACCCGGCGGAGATCCGGCGGGAGATCGACCAGATCGCCGCCGCCGGATTCGGCGGCGCCGAGATCGTCGCCGTGCACCACAGCATCCGCGACAAGTCCGTCCTGGACCCCGAGGGGCACGGCTGGGGCACCGCGGCGTGGAACGCCGGCGTCGAGGCCGCGCTCGACCAGGCCCGCAAGCGCGGCATCACCGTGGACCTGACGATCGGCCCGGCCTGGCCCGCGGCCGTCCCGACGATCACCCCCGACAGCCCGGCCGCCGTGCAGGAGCTGGCGCACGGCAGCGCCACGGTGAACGGCGGGGAGACCTACCGCGGCCCGGTGCCCGAGCCCGCCGCCGCGGCCGAGGACGACGTGACGGTCCGGCATCTGGTCGCCGTGCACGCCGTCCGCATCGACACCGCCAACTCCACGCGCACCGAGACGGGCCTGGCCCGCGACTCGTTCACCGACCTCACCGGAACGGTCCAGGACGGGCGGATCGAGTGGACCGCCCCCGGCGACGGGTCGTGGGTGCTGCTGTCGTACTGGCGGCGCGGCAGCGGGCAGCGCCCCGAGTCCGGCCCGCACTCGGCGCCCGACTGCACGGTGGTCGACCACTTCAGCCCCGCCGGGACCGAGGCGGTCATCGACTTCTGGGAGTCGAAGCTGCTGACCAAGCGGATCCGCACCCTGCTCAAGCAGGCGGGCGGCACGCTGTTCGAGGACTCCATCGAGCTGGAGACCCAGGCGCTGAACTGGACGCCGAACCTGCCGGAGGAGTTCGCCCGCCGCCGCGGCTACTCCCTGTGGCCGTACCTGCCGGTGATCGTGCAGCTCAAGGAGAAGACGCTCTACTCCTACGAGCCCGAGATCACCCGGCAGGCCCGGCACGACTTCTGGCTCACCGTGTCGGACCTGTTCAACGAGCACCACTTCACCGCGCTCACCACGTGGGCGCACTCGCTCGGCCTGGAGTTCCGCGCCCAGCCGTACGGGCTGCAGACCGACGCGATCGAGACCGCCGCGATCATCGACGTGCCGGAGGGCGAGTCGCTGGGCTTCAAGAACCTGGACGACTACCGCGTCCTGGCCGGGGGCCGCGACATGGGCGGCCGCAAGATCCTTTCGTGCGAGGCGGGGGCGTACCAGGGCGGCGCCTACAACACCACCTGGAACAAGCTGCTGCGCACCATGGGCGGGGCGTACGCGGCCGGGCTCAACCAGACCGTCCTGCACGGCTTCTCCTACGCGACCGCCCCCGGGGTGGCGTGGCCGGGCTTCGCCGGGTTCACCCCCTACAACGGGGGCATCGGGTACGCCGAGTCGTGGGGGCCGCGCCAGCCGACCTGGCGGCACGCCCCCGACATCGCCGCCTACCTGGGCCGCGTCCACCAGGTGATGCAGTCCGGGACGAATCGCGTCGACATCGCGGTGTTCCGGCAGAAGGGCTACACCAAGACCGGCATCGGCGCGGGCTGGTTCACCGGCACCGGCGTGCCGCTGGGGTGGACGCACCAGTTCATCAGCGCCGCGACCCTGGAACTGCCCAGCGCCACGGTGAAGGACGGCAGGCTCAACCCCAAGGGCCCCGCCTACAAGGCGGTGTTCGTGGAGGGCGACCGCTTCTCCTCGCAGGACCGCACCATCCCGGTGCGCGCGGCAGAGAAGCTGCTCAAGCTCACCAAGGCGGGGCTGCCGATCGTGTTCCTGGGGGACTGGTCGGCCGCGACCGTCCCGGGCGTGCCGAAGGCGGGGGAGGTCGAGCGGCTGCGCGCCGTCCTCACCGAGCTGTTCGCCCAGCCCAAGGTCCGCGTCGTCGCCACCGACACCGAGGTGCCCGGCGCGCTGGCCGAGCTGGGCGTGGAGCCCGACGTCAAGTACGCCCAGAGCTCCACCCTGCTCAACGGGCACCGCGTCGCCGGCGACGTCGACTACTACTACCTGTGCAACGGCAAGCACGCCGAAACGGTCAAGCCCCCCGTGGCCGCCATCGACCACGAGGTCACCTTCACGCGCACCGACCGGCGCGCCGTGCCGTTCCGCCTCGACCCCTGGACGGGCGAGGCCGAGCGGATCGCCGTCTACACCGAGGACGGCGACAAGGTGACCGTGCGCATCGCCCTGCAGCCCAGCGAGGCCACCGTCATCGCCCTGGGCCGCGGCAACGGCCTGGCGCACGCCACCCGCACCGACGCGGGCGAGGTGCGCTACGACGGCGGCCGCCTCGTCGTCCGCACCACCGAGCCCGGCACCTACACCACCGCGCTGTCCACCGGCCGCACCGTCTCCACCACGGTCGGGAAGCTGCCGGAGGCCCTCCCCCTCACCGCCTGGAAGCTCCAGGTGGAGGACTGGGGCCCGGGCAAGACGGCCACGGAGACCGCCGTGACCCGGCGGGAGGTGGACCTGGACGGCCTCAAGCCGTGGCCGGACATCCCCGAGCTGGCGGACGTGTCCGGCGTCGGCCGATACCGCACCACCGTCCAGCTCGGCAAGGAGTGGTCCTCGGGGGCCTGCGCCGGGGCCTACCTGGAGCTCGGCGAGGTCTTCGACACCAGCCGCGTGATCGTCAACGGGCGGGTCCTGCCGCCGGTGGACCTGATGAACCCGGTCGTGGACGTCGGCCCCTACCTGCGGAAGGGCGCCAACACCATCGAGGTGGAGGTCGCGACGACGCTCAACAACCGGCTGCGGGTGTCCGACCCGGCCGTCTACGGCACCGCCTCCCGGCAGGCGTACGGGCTGATCGGGCCGGTGCGGCTCGTCCCGTACGGCGAGGCCGCGGTCCGCTGACCCCCGGGCGCGGCCCCTGAACGAGTGCGGGAGGGCGATGCCCCCGCCCTCCCGCACGATGAACCCCCTCAACCCTCTGATTGCGAGGAATTCATGCTCCACAGCGTAGCCAGGCGACGCCATGCCGGAGCCACGGCCGCCCTCGCCGCGGCCGCCGTGACGGTGCCCCTCACCCTCACCGCCCCGCCCGCCACCGCCGCCGCCCCCCAGAACGGCCAGGCGGCGCGGCCGTGGGACGCCTACAACCTGTCGCCCACCTCCCGCACCCTGCGCCCGGTCGCCGTCCACACCACCAACGGCACGGTCACCGGGGCGCAGCACGTGCTGTCGGGGCGCCGCACCACGCTCACCGGGGCGGGCTCCTACGTCACCCTCGACTTCGGCAAGGACGTCACCGGCCTGACCACCGTGAGCTTCGCCTCCTCCCAGGGGGCGCAACGGGTCGGGCTGGCGTTCTCCGAGTCCTCCGAGTACGTCGGCGTCACCAGCGACGCCTCGACCGGCGGCCCCCGCAGCCGCGACGGGGCCATCGGCGTCGACGTCAACGGCAGGACCACCTACACGACCCCGGCCAAGTACCTGCGCGGCGGCTTCCGCTACCTGACGGTGTTCCTGGAGACCGACGGAAGCGTCGACCTGGACGGCGTGTCCGTGCACTACACGGCCGCGCCCAAGATGAAGAACCCCGCCGCCTACGCCAACTACTTCTACTCCAACGACGACCTGCTCAACAGGATCTGGTACGCGGGCGCCTACACCATCCAGCTCAACACCATCTCGCCCAAGACCGGCCGCATCTGGGAGGCCCCCGCCGAGCTATGGGACAACACCGGCAACATCGGGGTCGGCGACACGATCCTGGTGGACGGCGCCAAACGCGACCGCACGGTGTGGCCCGGCGACCTGGGCATCGAGGTGCCGGCGGCGTACGCGGCGTTCAACGACACCGAGTCGGCCCGCAACGCCCTCACCACCGTCTACCAGCACCAGCGCGACACCGGCGAGCTGCCCTACGCCGGGCCCGAACTGAACAAGTACGGCTCGGACACCTACCACCTGTGGACGCTCGCGGCCACTTGGGACTACTACCTGTACACCAGCGACCGCGCCTGGCTGGCCACCGTCTGGGACGCCTACCGCAAGGCCGTCGCCTACACCGATGCCAAGCTCAGCGAACGCGGCCTGGTGTCCATCACCGGGACGTCCGACTCGGTGCGGATCCTGGCCAAGGGCGAGAACCTGACCGCCAACGTGCTGCTGTGGCGGGTGCTCACCACGGGAGCCCGGCTCGCCCAGGTGCAGAAGGACAAGGCCCTGGCCGCGTCCTACGCCCAGCGGGCCGAGGCGCTGCGCACCGCCATCGACACCCACCTGTGGGACGAGGCCGCCGGAGCCTACAAGCAGTACCCCGACTCCGCCATCCACCCCCAGGACGGCAACTCCCTGGCCGTCTGGTACGGCATGGCCGACACCGCCAAGGCCCGCCGCATCAGCACCGACCTGACCGGCAACTGGAACTCCATCACCAGCACCGCCCCCGAGAACAAGGGCAACCCCGGGGTGTTCTCCGGGTCGATGGAGGTCAACGCCCACTTCGCCGCCGGCGGACGGGCCGCCGACCAGGCCGGGGTGGACATCATCCGCCGCCAGTGGGGCTACATGCTCGACCACCCCCAAGGCACGCGCAGCACGTTCTGGGAGTCGTTCCGCAACCTCGAAGACGGCTGCGTCTTCTGCAGCTCCTACGTCAGCCTCGCCCACGCCTGGGCCACCGGCCCCACCCCCGCCCTCACCAACTACGTGCTGGGCCTGCGCCCCACCTCGCCCGGGGGACGGACGTTCGACTTCGTCCCGCACACGGCCGACCTGCGGTTCGCCCAGGGCCGCCTGACCACTACGCGCGGCGCGGTGGACGCCTCCTGGAAGGTCGCCAACGGCACCTACACCGCACGCCTCACCGCGCCCGCCGGAGCGGCGGGCCGCGCGGGCGTGCCGACCTTCGGCACCCGCATGAAGGTCTACCTGGACGGCCGCCTGGTGTGGGACGGCCGCAAGGCCCGCGGCAACCAGGCCTACAGCGACGGCGAGTACGTCTACGTCAAGAACCTGCACGGCACCCACACGATCCGAGGGGAGCGCGCATGACCGCACACGTCAGCCGCCGCGCCTTCCTGGGCACGGCCGGTGCGACCGCCACCGCGGCGGTCGTCGCGCGTCCCGCCTCCGCCGCCGCGGAGACCGACGCCGGCACCGCCAAGGGCCGTGCGCGCCGCGCGCCCGTCCTGTCGGCGTTCCCCCTGTCGGCGGTCACGCTGCTGGACGGCCCGTTCCGCGACAACATGGCGCGCACCTGCGCCTACCTGAAGTTCATCGACGCCGACCGGCTGCTGCACACCTTCCGCCTGAACGTGGGCCTGCCGTCGTCGGCCGAACCGTGCGGCGGCTGGGAGGCGCCCGACGTCCAGCTTCGCGGCCACTCCACCGGCCACCTGCTGTCGGCGCTGGCGCAGGCGCACGCCGCCACCGGCGACGACGCCTACGCCGCCAAGGCCCGCACGTCCTGGACCAGGAAGGGCGGGCGGATCACCCTGACGGTCACCGTCCCGCCGAGCAGCACCGCGGAGGTGCACGTGCCCGGCGGCCCGACCCGCACCGTGGGCTCGGGCACCTGGACCTTCCATGGCACCGTCTCGTAGGCGGCGGGCCGCCGGTCCGCATCCGGCCGAGGGCTCCGGCCCTCTGCCGAGGTCCCCGGTACGCCGTACCGGGGACCTCGGGCGCCGGGACGGACGGATTCCAGGTGAAGAGCCGTATCGGGGCGGCCCGCCGGGGACGCTGCGTCCGGCCCTAAGACGGCGGGATGCGGGCGGGGTCCGGCCCCGCCCGCCACCGGCGGGGCGGCGGCGGGGGCGTCCCGGCCAGCCGCAGCGCGTGCTCGACCAGCCCCACCAGCACCTCCTTGGCCGACGCGCGCCGCCGCGCGTCGCACAGGATCACCGGAACGTGCGGGTCGATGTCGAGCGCGGCGCGGATCTCCGGCGGCTCGTACCGGTCGGCGCCGTCGAAGCAGTTGACCGCCACCACGAACGGCGTGCCCCGGCGCTCGAAGTAGTCGATCGAGGCGAAGCTGGCCGCCAGCCGCCGGGTGTCGGCCAGCACCACCGCGCCGAGCGCCCCGCGCGACAGCTCCTTCCACATGAACCAGAACCGCTCCTGCCCGGGCGTGCCGAACAGGTAGATCGCCACGCCGTCGCGCAGCGTGATGCGGCCGAAGTCCATCGCCACGGTCGTGGTGGCCTTGGCCGCCACGCCGTCCAGGTCGTCGACGCCGATGCCGACGTCGGTGAGCGCCTCCTCGGTGCGCAGCGGGCGGATCTCGCTGACCGCGCCGACGAGCGTCGTCTTGCCCACCCCGAACCCGCCGGCCACCAGGATCTTCAGCGCCACGCGCGGGCCGTCGCCGCCCGGCCGCGCCGCCGGCGGCCCGGCGCTGGGCGGCGGCTCGGCGGGCGGGAGCGGG
>NZ_BAABDO010000063.1:0-38797 GCF_039539665.1 Actinomadura keratinilytica | reverse complement strand
CACGAGGGCGGAGGGGTTTGCATCCACTCGCCGTAGGCGCCGAAGAACGTGGGCGCGGGCTCCCCCGGTTCAGCCAGATTCGGCACGGTCAGGTCGGGCAGGCGGCGCGACCGCGCGTACTCCGCCAGCCAGGAGGGACGCGACAGCGCCTGCGGGGACAGCCGCACCATGGTCTTCAGGTCCAGCCGCTCGGGGATCCACGGGCTGCCCCAGTCGCGGCCTTCGGAGAACGACCAGTCCAGCGTGACGATCAGACCGGCGGCCCCGGCCCGGCGGGCGCGCTCCATCCGCCGGACCATCCAGTCCTTGGATCCCATCCAGTACATCTGGAAGAAGGTCCGCGGGTTGGCCGCCACCACCTCCTCGATCGGCTTGCTCGCAAACGAGGACAGGCCCATCGCCGTCCCGCGCGCGGCGGCGGCCCGCGCCACCGCCACCTCCCCGTCGGGATGCACCGCCTGCACCCCGGTCGGCGAGATGATCACGGGCAGCGAGATCGGCTGGCCCATGACCGTCGTCTCCTGGTCGCGCTTGGCCGACAGGTCGGCCACGTGCGGTGCGAACCCCAGCTCGGCGAACGCCGCGGTGTTGTCGCGGTACGACGCGGCCCGCTCCGACCCGGCCAGCAGCGCCCCGTACACCGACCGGGGGAGCCTGCGCCGGGCCCGCCGCTGCGCTTCGGCGACCGTCTCGAACCATCCGTTGCCCATGCCTCACCTTTCCGTCGACACGTTGAAACCGGCGAGCGGGCTCTCCACGCACGGGGACGCCGGTGGCGCCGCGGGCTCGGGGCGCCTGCCGATCTGCACCAGCACGGGCTCCGGGGCGCGTCGCTTCCGGGGCCGGGTGCGGTGCGAGTGGTCCTGGCCGGGCGCGGGCACGGTCCGCCCCGGGTCGGCCAGCGCCGCCTCGCCGTACCCCTGGACGCATTCGGGGTCGGGCCCGTCCGGCGGCAGGCCCGTGAAGAACTCGGCCGCCATGCACCCGCCCCGGCACACGTCATAGAACCGGCACGCCGAGCAGTTCTGCGGCGCGCGCAGCCGCGTGAACAGCTCCGAGGTGCGCCACACCTCGGCGAAACCGCCGTCGGTCAGGACGTTGCCCGCGCGGAAGGTGTCGTGGATGGCGAACGGGCAGGCGTACACGTCCCCGACCGGGTCGATCAGGCACACCACGCGCCCGGCCCCGCACATGTTGAGGCCGGGCGGCTTCTCGCCGAAGCCGGCCAGGTGGAAGAAGGAGACGCCGGTGAGCACGTGGTCGCCGGCCCGCACCAGCCACTCGTACAGCTCGCGCTGCTGGGCGGCGGTGGGGTGCAGCTCGTCCCGCACCTCGGCGCCCCGGCCGGACGGGCGCAGCCGCGTCAGCCGCAGCGTCGCGCCGTGCTCGTCGGCCCGCTTGAACTCGTCGAGCTGGGCGACGTTGTGGCGGGTGACCACGACCGACAGCTTGGCGTCCCGGAACCCGGCCGCGGCCAGGGCGTCCAACGCGCGCATCGCGGTGGCGTACGATCCCGGGCCGCGCACCCGGTCGTTGACCTCGGCGGTCGCGCCGTCCAGCGACACCTGCACGTCCACGTGGTCGGTGGACGCCAGGTAGCGGGCGCGCGCCGGGTCGATCCGCACGCCGTTGGTGGAGAACTTCACCCCCACCTGGTGGTCGACCGCGTACTCCAGCAAGTGCCAGAAGTCGGGGCGGACGGTCGGTTCGCCGCCGCCGACGTTGACGTAGAACACCTGCATCGCCTGCAGTTCGTCGATGACCGCCTCACACTGCTCGGTGGTCGGCTCGCGCGGGTCGCGCCGGCCCGCCGACGACAGGCAGGGCACGCACGACAGGTTGCAGGCGTAGGTCAGTTCCCAGGTCAGGCAGATCGGGGCGTCCAGCCCGCGCTCGAACAGGTCGACGAGCGAGCCGGTGGCGGAGCCGACCGCGCCGTTGTCCGCGGCCCTCGTGTCGGTCATGGCGCCTCTTCCGTGGTGCCGCGGTGGCGGATCATGTCGGCGTCGGCGAGGCCGCGCAGCGCCCTGGCGTAGGCGCCCCATTGGGCGGCGGGCACGCCCGCCCGCTCCAGCGCGGTCCGGGCGTCGGGCGCGCCGCCCAGCCCCCGCACGGCCTCCACCAGCTCCCTGCGCTTGAGGAAGGTCAGCCGCCGGTTGCCGAAGTGGTAGGCCGGCGCCCCGAACGGTTCGGGGCGCAGCGCCACCGACGGTGACGGCTCCCATGCCTGGTCGAGGATCTCGGCCACGATCGGCTTCCCGGGCCGGGCGTCAGTAGACGCCGCACATGCCGTCGATCGAGACCTCCTCGATCAGCGACTCATCCTCGAACACCGCCTCGTCGACGTGCGGGGCGGTCTCCTCAACCGACATCATGGGCTCCGGCATGACGCCTCCTCGGCTCCGGCTGGATGTTGTCATGGACTTTAATGGCACTGAGGGTCAAAAAGAAGGGTTGGTTTTGCGGTCAATGTCCGGTCGTCCCAAGGGGCGTCCGCCCGTCACCGACCGCGCCGCCATCGAGCGGGCGGCGTTCGCCCTGTTCACCGAGCGCGGTTTCGAGGCCACCACCCTGGACGCGATCGCCGAGGCCGCGGGCATCGGACGGCGCACACTGCTACGCTACTATCCGTCCAAGAACGACATCCCCTGGGGCCGGTTCGACGAGAGCCTTGCCGACCTGCGCGAGTCGCTGGCGTCGATGCCGCGCGACATCCCCGTCTACGAGGCCGTGCACCGCGCCGTGCTCACCTTCAACCACGTGGACGAGGCAGCGGTGGCCCAGCACCGGCAGCGCATGACGCTGCTGCTGCGCACGCCCGCCCTGCAGGCGCACTCGGCCCTCAAGTACCGGCAGTGGTGCGAGGTCATCACCTCCTATGTCGCCGGTCGCCTCGGCATGGCACCCGGCGACCTGCTGCCCCGCGCCGTCGGCCAGGTCAGCCTCGCCCTCACGCTGACCGCCTACGACACGTGGCTGGAAGAGGAGGACCGCACGATCGAGGAGTGCCTCGACGAGGCGCTGTCGGGTCTGCGCGCCTACTTCGCCGGCACGGTCGGATAGTCCCGCCCGAACGCGCGTGACCGGCGGCCGTTCGGCCGCCGGTCACGGTCAGCGGAGCGCTACGGAGCCGGAGCGTGCGGGGTCAGTCCTCGTCCTCGAACGCCTCGACGGCCTCTTCGTAGGCGTCCTCGTACGCCTGCTCGTACGCGGCCTCGTAGGCGGCCTGCCGGTAGGCGTCCTGGATCGCCTGCTGCTGCGCCTCGGCCATGGCCTCCGCGAGGCCGTCGCCGCCGTCGTCCTCGTCGTCATCGTCGTCGTCATCGAGCAGTTCGTTGACGACCGCGCCGGCCACGAAACCGGCGGCCGCGCCCGCCGCGACCCCGCCCCAGCCCGGGCCGCCGTGACCGTGCGACCCGTGGTGCCCGTGGTGGACGTCGTGATGGACGCCGTGATGGACGCCGTGGTGGGCATCGTGGTGGACGGGGGCGAATCCGCCGTGCCCCCCGTGCAGGTGCCCGGCGACGGCGCGCAGCCAGTTCTCCAGCTCCTGCTCCCAGGCCATGTGCAGCGCCTCGTCGTGCGAGACGTGGAAGCGGCCGAACACGTCGTCGCCCTCGGAGAAGATGGTGCCGCGGCGGTCGGCCTCCAGCACCACCGCCAGCTCGTGCGGGTTCGCCACGAACGTCAGCTCGACCTCGTTGATCTGCCCGCTGTACTGCGGCGGCGCATAGAACTCGATCTCCTGGTAGAAGGGCAGCTCCTGGTGCACCCCGGCGATGTGCCCCTGCTCGACGTCGGCGCTCTTGAACTGGAAGCCCAGCGCGCCGAACGCGTCGAGCACGCGCTGCTGTGACGGCAGCGGGCCGATCGAGACCGGGTCCAGGTCGCCGGCGTCCCTCGCCCCGGCGATCTCCAGCTCCGTGCGCACGCCCATGGCCATGCCGTGCAGGTGCTGCCCGTACACCTCGGTGAGCGGAAGCTCCCACGGCAGCGGCATCTGGAAGGGGATCGAGTGGTACTGCCCGGCTCCCAGGTGGAAGCCGCCGGCGATCGCGCCCCGGTAGAACTCCACGCCCGCGGCGCCCTCGTGGTCGCCGTGCTCGAACTCGACGTTGGTGACCAGGCTCAGCACCACCTGCTGGACGTGCACGTCGTGGTCGCCGCCCTGGATGGTGACCTCCCCGGGCAGGTGCCCGCCCGGACGGCCGTGCGACTCGTGCAGCACCGTCTCCACCGAAGGCCCGCCCACCCCGAAGGCTCCGAGCAGCCGCTTGAAAACCATGGTTCCCCTCATCTGTCGTCGTTGGCGGTCGCGGGCCCGCCGGCAACTTTCTACGACACTTGTAGCACAAAGGGTGGAGACCAACCACCGATTCCCCGCGGGGGCGCGCGGCCCGGCGCGGGGCGGCGCGGAGCGGACTGCTACCTTCGCTACTACAAAAGTAGTTCGTGGGTCGGCCGTGCCGCTCCGCCCGTTCCGGGGCGGGTTCGCCGTCCCCCGCGGGGGAGCCGAACAGGTGGACAGTCAGCACGTGCCCGGGGTGGACGACGCCCTCCGAACGGCGGCCGCGGACGCCGCCGGACCGCCGCTCGGCAGGCCGATGACCGACCTGCGCGCCGGGCGCGGAACCGGGCTCCGCCGCCCGCGCCTGGCGTTCGCGGCCGGCGACGTGGTCGTGGTGTCGGGCCTGCCCGGCAGCGGGAAGAGCACCCTCATCAGACGGGTCGTGCCGGCCCGCGACGGGCGGGGCCGCCCGGTGCGCACGATCGACGCGCAGGACGTCCGCGAGGCGTGGGAGCGGTGGCTGCCGTCCTGGCTGCCCTACGCGGTCTACCGCCCGGGCGTGCGCGCCGCGCACTACGCGCGGCTGGGGCGCGCGCTGCGGTCCGGTGACAGCGTCGTGGTGCACGACTGCGGCGCCAACGGGTGGGTGCGCCGCTGGGCGGCGCGGTGGTGCACGCGCCGCCGCGGGCGCCGCCTGCACCTGCTCCTGATGGACGTGCCGCCCCGGCAGGCCCTGCAAGGGCAGGTGCTGCGCGGACGCACCGTGCCGCCCCGCGCGTTCGCACGGCACCGCCGCGCGATCGGGCGGCTCGTCGCCGGGGCGGAGGCCGGACGGCTCCCCGGCGGCTGCGCCTCGGTCGTGCTGCTGGACCGCGCGGCCGCCGCCGCGCTGCGCGCGATCGCCTTCGACCGGCCTTCCGCGGGCCGGCCCGGCGGCACGGAGTGAACGGGAGGCGGACGGCCGGTTACCCTTCCCCGTACACCGAGGACCTTGGAGGTGGACCCGTGGCGAGACGACCGCTGGGGCAGCTGGAGGCCGAGGTGCTCGCCGCTCTCGCCGCCGCCGGCGGTCCGGTCAGCACCGCCGACCTGCGGGCCCGCATCCCCGGGGAACCGGCCTACACGACCGTCAACACCATCCTGTTCCGCCTGCACGCCAAGCGCCTGGTCACCCGGGTGCGGCAGGGCCGGCACTACCTGTACCGGCTGGCGGTGGACGAGTCGCGCCTGGTGGCCGACCGGATGCGCGACCACCTGCGGCACGCCAGCGACCCGTCCAGCGTGCTGAGCCGCTTCGTGCAGAGCCTGACCGCCGAGGAGGCCGACGCGCTGCGCGCGGTGCTGCGGCGCTCCGGCGGCCGGCCCGAGGCACCGGCGTGATCTGGCCGCTGACGTTCCTGCCCGCGGCGCTGACGCTGGTGCTGGCCGTCGTGCTGAGCGTGGCGCCGCTGCCGCTGCATCCGGCCTGGTCGGCGCGGGTGCTGGCGGTGGTCGCCGGCACCACCGCGGTGGCCGTCGCCGGCACGCTGGTGTTCGTCGGCCTCAACTACGCCGCCACCCTGGCCCCGGGCCTGGCCGACCGGTACCTGCCCGAGTGGGCGCTGTTCGGCGACGACCAGCCGGTGCCCGCCGCCCTCGGCGTCCCGGCGCTGGCGCTCACGGCGCTGACCGCCGCCGTCGCCGTGCGGCTGGCGGTCCGCTGGGCCGCCGAGGTGCGGCACGCCCAGCGCGGCGCCGGCGCGGTGGTGCAGTCGGACGTGCCGATCGCGCTGGCGGTCCCCGGCCGGGACGGCGGCGTGCTCGTCTCGCGCGGGCTGCTGCGCGTGCTGGGCGGCGTCGAGCTGCGGGTGGTGTTCGAGCACGAGGCCGCCCACCTGCGGCACCGCCACCACCGCTACCTGGCGGCCGGGGCGCTGGCCGCCGGCACGCTGCCGGTGCTGCGCCGGCTGAACGCCCGCCTGCGCTTCGCGCTGGAGCGCTGGGCCGACGAGGACGCCGCCGAGGCCGTCGGCGACCGCACGCTGGTCGCGCACACCATCGCCCGCGTCGCCCTGGCCAGGGCGGAGGCCGAGTCGTCCTCCTCGCCGCTGCCCGCGTTCACCGACTCGGGCGTCGTCCAGCGCGTGCAGGCGCTGCTGGCCGCCCCGCCCAGCAAGAACACCATCACCGGCCCGGTGCTGCTGACGGGCGTCGGCACCGCCACCGGGCTGCTGGCCTCGGCCGCCTGGCAGCTCGACCGCGCCTTCGGCCTGAGCATCCTGTGACCCGGTGGCCCGCCGGACGCGTCAGCGGCGGTGCTCGTCCACCAGCAGGGTCTGCAGGACCTGGCCGAACTCGCCGGAGGCGTCGGCCAGGGACGCCTGGGCCAGGCCGCTGCCGCGCGGACTGGCGTGCACGCGCGAGTCCATGCAGATCCACTCGCCGACCGGATCGCGGTGCAGCGCCACGGTGACGTCGGTGTTGATGACCTGCAGTTTGGCGAAGTCGTACTGGGCGCCCACGCCCGCGGCGCTGTCGGCCAGCACGAGCGCGCGCACGAGCGGCGTGTCGTCCTCGCCGGCGACCAGGGGGACGCGCGCCCGCGCCCACGTCCGGCCCGGGCCGCGCCCGGTGAACGAGCCCTCGGTGTAGCGCCACTCCATCGCCGACAGGTAGCCGTCCAGGTGCGCCTCGGGCCAGGCGACCACGGTCTGGCCCGAGGCGGGCAGCGGGGGAGGCGCCGGCGCGTGGTCGGTCGGGTCGATGTGGTCGGGGGCGGCGACGATCCGCCAGCCGGTGGCGCGGGCGACCAGGCGCTCGTCGTGGAACAGATCGCCTTCCAGCATGCTGACCCGCCGCCCCGGGCGCACCGTGCGGACGGCCACCCGCAGCGGCGCCACGGGCACCGGGGTGAGGATCTCCACCGTCACCCGCGCGATCCGCGTCCCCGGCACGGGGTCGTGCCGTTCGAAGGCCCGCCCCAGCAGCGCTGAGACCGGGCCGCCGTGCTGCAGGCCGGGCGACCACGGCCCGGCCGTGGCGGCGGTGCTGGCGAAGCGGTCCTCGTCGAGCGGTTCGTAGAACGTCTCGGCCGGCGGCGTGTCCACCTGATCTCCTCCCGATAGGTAGAACGCCATTCTAGCGACCGTTCGCCAATTCGGTGCGGGCCGCGCCTCACGGACCCGGGCGCATGCCCGTGCGGACGGCCTCGCTCCGGCCGTACACGCACAGCGCCCAGATCACGAAGACGTCCAGGGCGATCATCAGCATCGACCACGTCGGGTAGTAGGGGAGGAACAGGAAGTTCGCCACCGCGCTGACCACCGCCATGGCGATGCCGACGATCCGGGCCAGCAGCCGGCCGGCCATGATCCCCCAGCCGGTCAGCACCAGCAGGATCCCGATCGCGATGTGGATCCACCCCCATGCGGTCACGTCGACCGCGAACGCGTAGTTGGCGGTGACCACGAAGAACTCGTCCCGGGCGAGCGCGGCGATCCCGGCGATCAGCTGGAAGATGCCCACCGTGACCAGCAGGATGCCCGCGAACAGCACGACCCCCAGGGCCCAGCCGAGCCGACGCTCCAAGGTCGCGGTCGTATCCGTCTTGTCCGCCATGGCGGTTCTCCTCGCATGTCGTAGCGCGGGGCGATGCGGCGTCCGGCCGGGATATGTCCGGTCGCACGGCCTGCACGTCCTCCCCGTCGGGCGGCCGTTTCGACAGTCGTCTACCCCCGGTGCGGGGAGTTAGCCGGACGCGGGAGTCCGCCGCGGCGCCGGGCCGGCGCGGCATGCGGTCGCGCGTCCACCATTCGAGACGAACGGCGTTTCGGTGCTGGTGACGCGTCGGGTGCGGCGGATCTCGTGATCGGATTTCGGACGCGCCGCGACCGAGGTGCGGCATGCTAACGCAACGGATCCCGGTGCGGAACGCCGCTAAGGTCCCTATGCTTGCGCCTTTGGGCGCGAAGTCCGAAGCGGTGTTGCGTGCGGCGATCGTCGTTTGCTGTTCTCTCACCGACGAGAGGAGTCCGGTCGTGGGCGCGTACACACTGGAAGACCGTTACCTGCGCGAGGACGGCGAGGTCTATCTCACCGGCATCCAGGCCCTGGTGCGGGTCCTGTTCGACCGGGTGCGGCACGACCGGCGCGCGAACGGGAGAACGACGTCGGTGTTCGTCTCCGGCTACGAGGGCTCCCCGCTGGGCGGCTACGACCTGGAGCTGGCCAGACGCCGCCGCCTCCTCGACGAGTACCGCGTGGTGCACCGGCCCGGGCTGAACGAGGAGCTGGCCGCCACCTCGGTGATGGGCAGCCAGCTCACCGCCGGGCTCGGCCCGCGCACCGACGGCGTCACCGGGTTCTGGTACGGCAAGGCGCCCGGACTGGACCGTGCCACCGACGCCCTGCGGCACGCCAACATGGCCGGCACCGACCCGAACGGCGGCGCGGTGGCGCTGGTCGGCGACGACCCCAACGCCAAGTCCTCCACCATCCCCTCGGCCTCGGAACTCGCCCTGGCCGACCTGGCCATCCCGGTGCTGTTCCCCGCCGACCCGCAGGACATCCTGGACCACGGCCGGCACGCGGTGGAGCTGTCGCGGGCCAGCGGGCTGTGGACGGCGCTGAAGGTGGTCTCCAACGTCGCCGACGCCGCCGCGTCGGTCACGGTGAACGCCGCGTGGACGCCCCCCGCGATGCCCGACGGCGCCTACCGGCACAAGCCCAGCGGCCGCCTGCTCGGCCAGGAACTGGCGGGCCTGGAACGCGGCCTGCACCAGGTGCGGCTGCCGCTGGCGCTGGAGTACATCCGCGCGAGCGGGCTCAACCGCGTCGTCCACCGCGGCGACCGCGACCGGATCGGCATCGTCACGGCCGGGAAGGCCTACCTGGACGTCCGCCAGGCACTGCGCATCCTCGGGCTGGACGACGCCGCGCTGGCCCGCCACGGCATCCGCCTGCTCAAGCTCGGCGCGATCTACCCCCTGGAGCCGCAGATCGTGCGCGAGTTCGCCGCCGGGCTCGAGGAGATCGTGGTCGTCGAGGAGAAGCGCGCGTTCCTCGAACCCGCGGTGAAGGAGGTGCTCTACGGCCTGCGCGACGCCCCTAGGATCCACGGCAAGGACCTGTTCAGCCCGCTCGGGGAACTGGACCCGGACCTCATCGCCAAGGGGCTGCGCGGGCGGCTGGCCCGCCACGCCGACCTCGCCCCGCCGCCGGCGCGCGGGCGCGAGCGCGTCTCCCTGCCGCTGCTCGCCCGCACCCCGTACTTCTGCTCCGGCTGCCCGCACAACTCCTCCACCAAGACCCCGGAGGGGACCGTCGTCGGAGCCGGCATCGGATGCCACACCATGGCCCTGTTCATGGACCCCGAGACCGTCGGCGACGTCGTGGGGCTGACCCAGATGGGCGGCGAGGGCACGCAGTGGATCGGCATGGCGCCGTTCGTCGACGTCCGGCACTTCGTGCAGAACATCGGCGACGGCACCTTCACCCACTCCGGCAGCCTCGCCGTCCGCGCGGCCGTCGCCGCCGGCGTGAACATCACCTACAAGCTGCTGTACAACTCGGCCGTGGCGATGACCGGCGGGCAGGACGCGGTCGGCGCGCTGCCCGTGCACAAGGTCGCCGAGCTGCTGCTGCTCGAAGGCGCCGCCAAGGTCGTGATCACCAGCGCCGAGCCGCGCCGGCTGCGGCGCGCCGCGCGCGTCAAGGGCGTCGAGGTGCGCCACCGCAGCGAACTGCAGCGCACCCAGGAGGAGCTCGCCGCGATCCCCGGCGTGACCGTCCTCATCCACGAGCAGGAGTGCGCGGCGGAGAAGCGCCGCAAGCGGCGCCGCGGCAAGGCGCCCACGCCCGCGCGGAAGGTGTTCGTCAACGAGCGCGTCTGCGAGGGCTGCGGCGACTGCGGCGCCAAGTCCAACTGCCTGTCGGTGCAGCCGGTCGCGACCGAGTTCGGCCGCAAGACCGCGATCCACCAGTCGTCGTGCAACCTGGACTACTCCTGCCTCGACGGGGACTGCCCGTCCTTCCTGACCGTGGAGCCGGGCGGGCGGCGGCCGCGCCGGACCTTCGCGGAGCTGGCCGCGGACGCCGTCCCCGAACCCGACCGGCCCGCCGGCGCGGGCGGCGACTGCACCGTCCGCATCACCGGCATCGGCGGCACCGGAGTCGTCACCGTCGCGCAGATCCTGGCCACCGCCGCGTTCCTGGACGGGCGGCACGTGCGCACGCTCGACCAGACCGGGCTCGCCCAGAAGGGCGGCGCCGTCGTGTCCGACGTCAAGGTCACCGCGGCCCCGGTGGAGCAGGCCGCCAAGCTCGCCGCGGGCGAATGCGACCTGTACCTGGCGTGCGACGCGCTGGTCGGCGCCGACCCGGCGCACCTGCGCGCCGCCGACCCGGACCGGACCACCGCCGTGGTGTCCACCACCGAGGTCCCGACCGGACGCATGATCGTGGACCCGTCGGTGTCGTTCCCGGACGCCTCGCGCATCCGCTCGACCCTGGACGCCGCGACCGCCCGCGCCTACTACCTGGACGCGCGCGGCCTGGCCGAGACGCTGTTCGACGACGACCAGTTCGCCAACATCCTCCAGCTCGGCGCCGCGTACCAGACCGGCGCGCTCGGCGTCACCGCCGAGAGCATCGAGCGGGCCATCGAGCTCAACGGCACCGCCGTCGCCGCCAACCTCCAGGCGTTCCGCCGCGGCCGCCAGGCCGTGGCCGACCCGGACGGCCTGCGCCGGGAGCTGGCGCCGGGGGAGCCGCGGCCGGAGCCGGCGAGCGCGCCGCGGGTCCGCTCCCTGGTCGCCGCCGAACCCGGCACCGAACTGGCCCGGATCCTCGACGTGCGCGTCCCCGACCTCGTCGAGTACCAGAACGCCGAGTACGCCGCCGAGTACGCCCGGTTCGTCGAGCACGTGCGCGGCAGGGCGCCGCACGTCGCCGAGGCGGTGGCGCGCAACCTGTACAAGCTCATGGCGTACAAGGACGAGTACGAGGTCGCCCGGCTGAGCCTGGACCCGCGGCTGCGGGCCGAGATCGCCGAGCGCTTCGGCGACCGGGCGCGGGTGGCCTACCGCCTGCACCCGCCGGTCCTGCGCGCCCTCGGGTACAAGCGCAAGATCGCTTTCGGTCCGTGGTTCGCCGGCGTGTTCCGGGTGCTGCGGGCGATGCGCGGCCTGCGCGGCACCCCGTTCGACCCGTTCGGCCGCACCCGGGTGCGGCGCACCGAGCGCGCGCTCGTCGCCGAGTACCGCCGGGCGATCGAACGGGCCCTCGACGCCGCGCCCGACCACCCGCTGCTGGCCGAGCTCGCCGAGCTGCCGGACATGGTCCGCGGCTACGAGGAGGTCAAGCTCGGCAACGTCGCGCGGTACCGCGCCCGGCAGGCCGAGCTGCTGGCCGCCATCGAGTCCGGCGACCGGAGCCCGGCGGGCGCGCCGTCGTCTTGACCGGTCGCCCTGACCGGTCGTCCCGACCCGTCGACCGGCCCGCCGCGGACACCGCGGCGGGCCGCCGCGC
Organism: Actinomadura keratinilytica; assembly: GCF_039539665.1. NCBI lineage: Bacteria > Bacillati > Actinomycetota > Actinomycetes > Streptosporangiales > Thermomonosporaceae > Actinomadura > Actinomadura keratinilytica. Next base: position 27,003 of record NZ_BAABDO010000063.1, on the reverse strand, counting down.
CCCGCGGCGCGCATCGGACGGCCTCACCGCTCGCCGTCGCGCCCCGGGCCGCCCCGGCGGGAAACGCGACCGCAGCACAACCGAAACGGCGTGCACGACCTGACCGATACAGGGCCGGGGAGGCGAAGGAGTTCCGGGTGCTCACGACCCGTCCGCGTCGCCGACACGCAGCAGGCCGGTACCGGTCTCCGGACCGATTCGCGCCGTTTCTCCGTGCTCGGGGGCACCGGAACGGCCGCGGGTCCGGTCTGCGCGGCGTCCGGCGGCGGTCGCCACCGCATTCGCACCCGGCAATCAGCGAACCCGGTGTGCCGACACGGCGCGACATGTGGTACGTGTTCACCTGACCAGTGGCGGTCACTGGTCCATCCTTGTCACAGCGTGTCCGATCGGACGGGCACCGGTCACGCAGTGATCTTGCGTGGCAACATTGGAGCGAGTGCACAGTGGAAAGTGCACAGTCTTCGAAGGGATCCGAACACATGGCAACGCGACCGCACATGGCGAAGCTGGACGATGTCACCAAGTTCGCCGAGGGGCTGTCCAACGACTACCTGATGTGCCGCACCTGGGCGCACGCGTGGGACCCGCGCACCTCCGCCGTGCAGCGCGCCAACGGCCGCATCCACTGGACGGTGGAGTGCTCCACCTGCGGCACCATCCGCACCCGTGTCATGACACCCAGCGGCGGCATCGTCGGTAACCGCTACAGCTACCCCGAGGGCTACCAGTCCGGTGGCATCGGCCGGATCGGGCAGCGCGGCCTGGCCGCCATCCGCATGGAGTCGCTGAAGCGAATCGGTGGCGTCTGATGCAGGAAGTGTTGATCGTCACTTACTGCGACCGCTGCTACCAGGACGATCAGACCAAGAACGACGCCGCGCACACCGTCGAGGTGAGCATCGGCACCGACCAGGCCCGGCTCGACCTGTGCCCGCGCTGCGACGAGGAGCTGCTGGCGCCGCTGCGGGAACTGCTGCGCACCCGCGGCCCCGCGCAGCGGGCACTGGAGAAGGCCGCCGGCAACGGGGGCGAGCAGCGCCCCGCCCGGGTCCGACCGGACGTCTCGGTGCGCTGCGGGGAGTGCGACACGCAGATCGCGCTGCGCAACCGCGGCAGCCACAGCCGCGCGAGCCACGGCTGCGACCCGCAGGAGATCCAGTGGTACTTCGGTGACGACGTCACCGAGGTGTGGGCCTGCTCCTGTGGTCTGGCGTTCCCCAACGAGCACGGCCGGACGACCCACGCGCACCGCGTCGGTCACCCGCTGCCCGAGGCCACCGGTCCCCAGGCACCGCCTCGCGCCGCCTGACCGCGCCGCCTAGCCGCGCCGCCTGACGGGGCGGTGCCGCGCGGCCGGGCCCCGCGCCGAAGACGCCGCGTGTCATCGACACCGCCGCGCGTGGTCGTTCACACGCGCGGCGGAGCGGACGAACACCGCCGCTCGGCGCCGGGCGCCGGAACGCACGCCGGTCTCCAGAAACGATGAGCGCCGGGAGCGGCCGCCGCCGGTCCCGCCGGAGCGGCCACCCGCCGGGTGGCCCGCGGTGCGGGACGACCGCCCGGCGGCCCTCCCGATGAGCAGGCCGCGCAGCCGGAGGCGCCGTCGCACGTCGACCGCGCGGCGCCTCCCTCCGGCGCCCCGCGCCGCCCGCCTCGGGGCCCGCCTCACGGTCATCTCGGGCCTATACGACGCCGGCCCGGTCTCCCGCCACGTGGCGGGAGACCGGGCCGGCGTCGTCGTGTCAGGGGCCGTCGCCCCCGGTGTGCTCGGGTCAGTCGGTGCCGGACTCCATGGCGGCGTGGTCGAGCATCTCGTCGTCGGCCGGGACGTCGGCCGACACGTCACCGCGGGAGGCGATCGCCGCGGCGCCGCCCTCGGGCATCGCGCCGATCAGCCCGGTCGAGGCCGCCTGCGCGGCGCCGACCAGCGGCGGCTGCACGCTGCCGACCATGCCGAGCGCGGCGTACTGCTCCAGCTTGGCGCGCGAGTCGGCGATGTCGAGGTTGCGCATGGTCAGCTGGCCGATGCGGTCGACCGGCCCGAAGGCCGAGTCCTCGGTGCGCTCCATGGACAGCTTGTCGGGGTGGTAGCTGAGCGCCGGCCCGGAGGTGTCCAGGATGGAGTAGTCCTCGCCGCGCCGCAGCCGCAGCGTCACCTCGCCGGTGACCGCCGCCGCCACCCAGCGCTGCAGCGACTCGCGCAGCATCAGCGCCTGCGGGTCCAGCCAGCGGCCCTCGTACAGCAGCCGGCCCAGCCGCCGCCCCTCGTTGTGGTAGATGGCGAGGGTGTCCTCGTTGTGGATCGCGTTGACCAGCCGCTCGTAGGCCGCGTGCAGCAGCGCCATGCCCGGCGCCTCGTAGATGCCGCGGCTCTTGGCCTCGATCACCCGGTTCTCGATCTGGTCGGACATGCCCAGGCCGTGCCGGCCGCCGATGGCGTTGGCCTCCAGCACCAGGTCGACGGGGGAGGCGAACTCCTTGCCGTTGATGGTCACCGGCCGGCCCTGCTCGAAGCCGATGGTGACGTCCTCGGTGGGGATCTCCACGTTCGGGTCCCAGAACCGCACGCCCATGATCGGCTCGACGATCTCGATGCCGGCGTCGAGGTGCTCCAGCCGCTTGGCCTCGTGGGTGGCGCCCCAGATGTTGGCGTCGGTGGAGTAGGCCTTCTCGGTGCTGTCGCGGTAGGGCAGGTCGTGGGCGAGCAGCCACTGCGACATCTCCGTGCGGCCGCCGAGCTCGCTGACGAAGTCGGCGTCCAGCCACGGCTTGTAGATGCGCAGCGACGGGTTGGCCAGCAGCCCGTACCGGTAGAACCGCTCGATGTCGTTGCCCTTGAAGGTGGAGCCGTCGCCCCAGATCTGCACGTCGTCCTCGAGCATGGCGCGCACCAGCAGGGTGCCCGTCACGGCCCGGCCGAGCGGCGTGGTGTTGAAGTAGGCGCGGCCGCCGGAGCGGATGTGGAACGCGCCGCAGGCCAGCGCCGCCAGCCCCTCCTCGACGAGGGCGGTCCGGCAGTCGACCAGCCGGGCGATCTCGGCGCCGTACGTGGTGGCGCGCCCGGGCACCGAGGCGATGTCGGGCTCGTCGTACTGGCCGACGTCGGCGGTGTAGGCGCAGGGGATCGCGCCCTTCTCGCGCATCCACGCGACCGCGACCGAGGTGTCGAGGCCACCGGAGAAGGCGATCCCGACACGTTCACCGACAGGCAGGGAAGTGAGCACCTTGGACACGAGTACAAGTATGCACGCCAATGCATGATCATGCAACCCGATCCGAACAATGCATGGTCACGGGCGTGACCGCCGTGGTCGGGACGGTGTCCGGCGGGTGCCGCGGCGGTGCTACCGGGCCTGCTGGGAGGCGGCGGCCGCGGGGCGCAGGTCCGCGATGCCGAGCCGGTGCGCGGGCTCCTCGGGGAGCGCGATCGTGCTGGTGACGCGCAGGTCGGGGGCGGCGTGGAGGAGCTCGCCGGGTGCCAGCGGCCGCCAGCCCGGGTTGTCGTCCATGCGCTCGCTGGCGACCACCACCGCGGGCGCGGCGGCCAGGTCGGCGGAGTGGACGCGCATGCGGCCCGCGGTGCCGCTGTGGTCGAGATGCCGGTCCCCGTGGTGACCGCCGTGCCGCCGTTCGAGCACGTACAGCTCGTGGGTGTCCGGATACCGCAGCGCCCACAGCCCCCGCGGCGTCGCCAGGACCATGTTGAGCGCGTACACCGGCAGGTTCCGGGCGATCCAGCGGGCGGCGCGCACGATGCCGCTGGCGATGTCGTCGGCCGCATCGTCGGCCGCATCGTCGGCCGCGTCGTCGGCGGCGTCGTCGGCGCCGCCGGAGCGCAGCTCGCGGGTGATGAGGGCGAAGAACCGCTCGGAGTCGGTGTCGCCGCCGACCAGCGACCGGGCCTCGCCCAGCTCCGCGTCGAGCCGGTCCAGGCCCTCGATCACCCCGTTGTGCGCGAACAGCCGCCCGTCCTGCTCGAAGGGGTGGGTGTTGCGCAGCTCCAGCCCGCCGGTGGAGGCGTAGCGGATATGGGCCAGGAACGTGGCCGACCTCACCTGCTCGGCCTCCTCGGCGAACGCCCGGTCGGCGTAGGCGGCGATGGGCGCCTTGTGCACCCGCGGGGTGCCGTCGGCGTCGAAGAAGCCGAGGCCGGTGCCGTCGGGGTCGCGGTGGCTCTGGTCGCTGAGGCTGTCGGGGGCGTCCAGCAGCCAGAAGGTGGCGCGGGTGCGCCGCGGAGAACTGCTCATCGCGAAAAGACGGCACATGGACACGGCTCCTCGTCGGCGGGCCGGGGCGGCGGTCAGCGGCCGCCGCGGCGGGGGCGCCTGGTCCCGGCGCCGTGGGCGAAGGCGGCGGCGTCCTCGGCGCTCCGGCACGGCCGCGGCTGCCGCCGCAGGCGCGGCATCGCCCGGCGCAAGTCGTCCAGCAGCAGGTCCGCCAGGTCGTGGCCGAACCCGTTGCGGACCACGATCCGCAGCACCGCCAGATCGGTGCGGTTCGGCGGGAAGGTGTAGGCGGGCACCAGCCAGCCGCGCTCGCGCAGGGCGGCCGAGACGTCGAACACGGTGAAGCCGCCGACCTCCTCCCGCACCCGGAACGCGAACACCGGCGCCTGGCCGCCGTCGCTGACCAGCTCGAACGGGCCCAGGTCGGCGATCCGCCCCGCCAGGCGGGTGGCGACGTCCCGGCACGTCTGCTGGACCCGCCGGTAGCCCTCGAAGCCCAGCCGCAGGAAGTTGTAGTACTGCGCGACGACCTGGGCGCCCGGGCGGGAGAAGTTCAACGCGAAGGTGGGCACCTGCCCGCCCAGGTAGGTGACGTCGAACACCAGGTCGTCGGGGAGGGCCTCGGCGTCCCGCCACACGGCCCAGCCGACGCCCGGCATGACCAGCCCGTACTTGTGCCCGGAGGTGTTGATCGAGGCCACCCGCGGCAGCCGGAAGTCCCATTCCAGCTCCGGGTCGAGGAACGGGGCGATCATCGCCCCGGACGCCCCGTCGACGTGGACGGGCACGTCGAGGCCGGTCCGCTCCTGCAGCTCGTCCAGCCGCGCGGTGAGCTCGGCCACCGGCTCGTAGCTGCCGTCGAACGTCGACCCCAGGACGGCCACCACGCCGATGGTGTTCTCGTCGCACAGCGCCACCGCCTCGTCGGCGCCCAGGTGGTACCGGTCGCCCTCCAGGGGGACGTACCGGGGCTCCACCTCGAAGTAGTCGGCGAACTTCTCCCAGCAGATCTGGACGTTGGCGCCCATCACCAGGTTCGGCCGGTCGGCCGGACGGCCCTGCGTGCGTCGGCGGTGCCGCCAGCGCCGCTTGAGCGCCAGCCCGCCCAGCATCGCCGCCTCGCTCGACCCGGTCGTCGAGCAGCCCACCGTCCGCCGCGGATCCGGCGCGTGCCACAGCCGCGCCAGCATGTGCACGCACCGCAGCTCCAGCTCGGCCGTCTGCGGGTACTCGTCCTTGTCGATCATGTTCTTGGCGGCGCACTCGGCCATGAGCCGCCGCGCCTCCGGCTCGGCCCAGGTGGTGACGAACGTCGCCAGGTTCAGCCGGGCGTTGCCGTCGAGCATCAGCTCGTCGTGGACCATCTGGTACGCCGTACGCGGATCCATCTCCCGCGCCGGGAGCGCGTACCGGGGCACCCGCACCGGCTCCCGGCTGAAGATCGGATTGGCCTCCAGATCACGGCTGCCCCGCCCGTTGTGCCGCGGCTGCTTCAGGACCATCGCTGCACCCCCCGACCCGACGCGCCTGTCGCGGTAGGGGATGCCTTCCCGCCGGACGGAGCAGGACACCCCCCGCGCCGTCCCGGGAGGCGGCGGGGGAGAGGGACGTCGGCGGCGGAGTGAATAATCGCGGCATGATCGATGAGGTGCAGCAGGACGACCTGCGGCAGTACATCCGGTTCCTGGTCGCGTTGGGCGACGACGACTTCGACGGCGTCGTGCGCAAGGGCACCGGGTACCTGGAGGACGCCCCCGGCGCCGCGGCGTCGGCCCGGCGGTTCGCCGAGGAGGAGTTCGCCGGGCACCTGGCCGACCAGCGGACGTGGCCGGAGGTGCTGGAATCCGACCGGCTGCTGCGCGCGTTCCGCGACCTCGACCTCGCGGGCATCGTGGCCAGGGCCGACTTCACCTGCTGCCAGAGCTGCGGGGTCAGCGAGATCGGCGACGAGGTGCCGGGCGACGAGCACCACGCCTACCGCGGCTACGTCTTCTGCCACCGGCAGGACATGCAGGACGCCGTGCACGGCGACGGGCTGTACCTCTCCTACGGCGTCTTCACCGACGCCCCCGTGCAGGTGCCCGGCGGCACGGCCGCCATCGGTACGGAGGTCGCCGCGGCGCTCCGCCGCCACGGCCTGGACGTGGACTGGAACGGGGATCCCGGCGAGCGGATCGGCGTGCCCCTCACCTGGCGCCGCCGCCGCTTCGGCCGGTTCGCCGCCTGGCCGGGCGGCCCCGCGCCCGCCGCCGCCCCCGCGCCCGGCGGCCTGTCCGTCAGCTACTGCGACTACCGGCGGGGCCGCCACGAGGACAGGCCCGTGCCGGTGTCACTGGCCGAGGCGCGCACCGTCCTGCACGCCCTGACCCCCAGGAAGGACAACTTCGCCGTCTTCGAGGGCCGGTCGGGCGGGGTCGTGCAGATGCGCTGGGAGACAGGGCGCCGGCTGTGGCTGGAGAGCCCGGACCCGGCCGCCCGCTGCTCCCGCGGACGCCACGTCACCCCCGACGAGGCCGACGACCTGGTGGCCGTCCTGGCCCGGGAGGACCGGGTCGCCCTCGACCGCCTGGGCGAGGTGGAGACCGTCCCCTGGGGCTGAGCCGCCGCCGGGCCGCCGGGGGGCGGTGCTCGCTCGTTCCCCCCGGCGGCCGGTCCCGGCGCCGATCATCCGGCCTGGATCAGTCGGCCTGGCCCCACAGGTCGGGGCCGAAGACCTCGTAGTGGATGCGCTCCTCGGACACGCCCGCGGACAGCAGCTCCCGGCGGATGCCGCGCATGAACGGGATGGGACCGCACATGTAGACGCGGGCCTTGTCCGGCAGGGACAGCCCGTCGAGGTCCATCAGACCGGTGCGGATCTCCTCGTCCGCCGTCGAGGCGGCGCCGTCCGGCTGCTCGTACCAGGTGATCCGCCGGATGCCGGGCACGGCGCGGGCGGCGCTGGTGATCTGGCCGCGCAGCGCGTGCGTGCCGGGCGAGCGGTCGGCGTGCAGGGCCAGCACGGGCCGGTCGGGGGCGCCGGCCGCCAGGTGGTCGATCATCGCCGCCACGGGGGTGACGCCGATGCCCGCGCTGATCAGCAGGAGCGGGTCGGAGTCGTCGTCCAGCACCAGGTCGCCGAACGGCGGGGACACCTCCACAAGGTCGCCCTCGGCGACGTTGCGGTGCAGGAAGGTGGACACCGCCCCGTCGGGCGCGCCGTCCTCGCCGCGCACCCGCCGCACGGTGATCTGGATGGCATCGCCGGTCGGCACCCGTGACAGCGAGTACTGGCGGGGCTGGCGGAGCCCGTCGGGCAGTGTCACCGCGACGCTGACGTACTGGCCGGGGCGGTACCCGGGGACGCCCTGCCCGTCGGTGGGCTCCAGGACGAAGGTCAGCACGTCGTCGGCCTCCGGGCGGCGCTCCGCGACCCGCCACGGGCGGAACGCGTCCTCGGGCGTGCAGGCCGCCTCGTGGTAGAGCCGCGCCTCCTCGGCGACCAGCAGGGTGGCGAACAGCCAGTACACCTCCGACCAGGCCGCGTGCACCTCGGGCGTCACCGCGGGGCCCAGCACCTTGCCCACCGCCTCCAGCAGGTGGCGGCCGACGATCGTGTACTGGTCGGGGCGCACGCCGAGGGAGGCGTGCTTGTGGGCGATGCGCGACAGCAGCAGCTGGATGGAGGCCGGCCCGCCCTCGCTGGTGAGCCGCTGGGCGAAGGCGGCCACCGCCAGCGCCAGCGCCTGCCGCTGCTCCCCGTTGGCCTGGTTGCCCTGGTTGAACAGGTGGAGCAGCTCTGGATGCGCGGCGAACATCGCGTCGTAGAACGTCGCGGTGATCTGCGTGCCGTGGTCGATGACGGCGGGCAGGGTGGCCCGCACGATGTCGGCGTGGTCGGGCGACAGCATTGGTCTCCTCTCAACGGTTCAACAGGTAGTCGACGGCGTCCTCGGCGGTGTAGTCACCGCCGGGCTCGTCGACGAGGTCGGGGAGGAAGCCGAGGTCCTGCCCGAGCGTCAGAAGCGGCGGCTCGATGTAGCCGTCCGGGCGGTGCTGGGCCAGACCGATCCCGGCGACGAGCCCGTTGCACAGGCAGCGCCGCCCGGCGGTGTCCTCCGCCGCTCCGCCTTTACGTATGTACTCGTCGACCGGTTCAGCGGGGCAGCGGTAGCCGACCGCGCCGTTGGCCCTCACGTAGGGGGTACGCAGATAGCCCAGATCGCACAGCCGCGGGCGGTCGCGGTAGACCTCCTCCTCGGACAGCGTGCCGGGCAGCTCCGCGACCTTGAACGGGAATCCCGCCGGGGAGGCGGTCGGGTCGTTGCGCACCCGCAGGTCACCCGTCAGGGCGGCCTGGACGAGCCGCCGCCGCAGCCGGGGGTCCAGGCCCGACTCCCGGCACAGCGCGAAGATCGTGCCGGCCTGGATCCCGGCGGCGCCGCACGAGCGGGCCGCGTCGGCCGCGCCGGGGGCGGCGTGCCCTCCGGCGAGCCAGAACGGCGCCCCGAGCGCGGCGATCTTCGCCGGGTCGACGCGGTCCCGCGGCCCGTACACCGGCTCGCCCGCCTCGTCCAGCCGCAGCCGCCCGCGCGGCGGGGCGCTGTGCCCGCCCGCCACCGGGGACTCCACGACGAACCCGTCCGGGCGGGTCGCCGGGGACCGGTGCAGGTATGCGGCCAGCACGGCGGAGGAGACGATGGCCAGGAACCGCGGCCGGGCCGGCGGCGCCGCGGCCGCGGCCCCGGTCAGCTCCGACGGGGTGAAGGCGATGGTGCGGCCGCGTTCGGCGCCGGCGACGGTGACCGTCAGCTCGCCGGTCTTGCCCGCGGCGAACGCGTCCAGCAGGGCGGGGATCTGCGTGGGGATCCCGGCGCCCATCAGCACGTAGTCCACTCCGGCGAGCATCGCGCCGTACACCGCGGCCGGGGTGGCGAGCTGGATCTTCTCCAGGTAGTTGATCCCGACCGGGCCGCCGTGCCCCTGCCTGGCCAGCCACACCTCGGCGAAGTTGGCCGCGACGGTCAGCTCGTCGCGGGCCCGGGAGGGGCGCAGGCCGAGCCGGGGCACGGGGCGGAACGGGCGCCCGGGCGCGATGCCGCCGGGGACGAAGTAGCGCCGCAGGATCCGCTCCGCCACCTCGGGGACGGGGAAGGCGCCCAGCGCCCGGCGCAGGTGGCCGCCGGGGTCGCCGAGCTGGAGGCGGCGCGCCAGCAGGGCGTCCAGGGCCACCCCCGACACGACCCCGAGCTGCCCGGTCCGGGCGACGGCCCGCGCCAGCCGCCACCCGGAGACCCCGGCTCCCATGCCGCCCTGGATCAGGACCGGGAGGGAGGGCTCAGCCACGGCGCACCCGCGCGTCCCCGGCACGGCGGATCCCGCCGGCGGCGGAGGGGGTCGCGATCGGCAGGTCGGTGCCGACGGCGCCGCGCGGCGGCCGTCCGGGGCCGATGGGCATGGAATCGTCCTCCTCGGGATGCGCCGACACCGGCGGCTGTGCACCCCGCCCCCGGGCCGGCCTGCGTGCCGGTGCGCCGTCCGCCGGACATCGGCGGCGGCCGAGTCACATCCTGGGTCACCGGTCCGGCGCGGCGGCCGGGACTTTGGTCCCGAAAAGGAAGACCTTTCGGCACACCGGGACGTGCGGGGATGTGACGTCCGGCACGCCCGCGGTCAGGCGTCGTCGCGCAGTGGCGCGCGCCACACCAGGAGCGTGCCGCCGCCGGGGCGCGGCCGCGTCCGGAAGGAGCCGCCCAGCCCCTCGGCGCGCTCGGCCATGTTGCGCAGCCCGCTGCGGCGGCCGCCCTCGGGGATGCCGACGCCGTCGTCCTCCACGCGCAGCACCACCTCCTCGTCGCGGACGTCGACCGCCAGGTGCGCCTCGCCGGCCCGGGCGTGCCGGGCGACGTTGGACAGCGCCTCCCGCGCGACGGCCACCAGGTGCTCGCCGATCTCGTCGGGGACGGCGGTGTCCAGCAGGCCGTCCAGCCGGACCGACGGGGCGAAGCCGAGGTTCTCGGTGGCGGCGTCGGCGACCTGGTGCAGGCGGTTGCGCAGGCCCTGGTCGTCGGGCGGGGTCTGCAGGGCGAAGATGGTGGAGCGGATCTGCCGGATGGTGTCGTCCAGGTCGTCCACCGCGCGCTGCACGCGGACCGCCACGTCCCGCCGCTGCGTGATCTTGCTGGCGCTCATCAGCGTCATGGCCGTGGCGAACAGCCGCTGGATGACGGTGTCGTGCAGGTCCCGGGCGATGCGGTCGCGGTCCTCCAGCAGGGCCAGGCGCTCGGCGTCGCGGCGCCGCCCGGCCAGCTCCAGCGCCACCGCCGTCTGGCCCGCGAACGCCTCCAGCAGCCGCTGCACGACGTCGCTGAACGCCGCCGTGCTCGGCGGGTTCACCAGGGCCAGCACGCCGCGCGCCGAGGCGCCCAGCCCCAGCGGGACGACCAGCAGCGGACCGGGCTCCGACCCGGCGGCGAGGTCGGCGCCGTGCGGCACGGTCGTGCCGTCCACCACGCGCAGCGACACGCCGGTGCGGAACACCTCGGCGGCGGCGCCCTCGTCGATCGGCACGCGCAGGCCCGGCGGCGGGTCGCCGTGCGCGCCGTCGGCGGCCTGCAGCACGAACTCGCCGGCGCTCTGGTCGGCCAGCCACACCCCGGCCACCGCGGCGTCGGCGATCTGCCGGGCCCGCCGCGCCACCAGCGTCATGGCCTGGTGCGGCTCGGTGCCCGACAGCAGCGCGGTGGAGATCTCCGCCAGGGCCTCCAGCCAGCGCTCCCGGCGCCGCGTCTCGTCGTACAGCCGGGCGTTCTCGATCGCCACCCCGGCCGCCGTGGCCAGCGCGACCACCATGGCCTCGTCGTCCTCGTCGAACTGCGCGCCGCTGGCCTTCTCGGTCAGGTACAGGTTGCCGAAGACCTCGTCGCGGACCCGGATCGGTACGCCCAGGAAGGTGCGCATGTGCGGGTGGTCCGGCGGGAACCCGTAGGCCTCGGGGTGGGTGGTCAGGTCGGCCAGCCGCAGCGGCCGCGGCTCCTTGATCAGCAGGCCCAGGATGCCGCGTCCGTGCGGCCACTGCCCGATGGCCTCGATCCGCTCCTCGCTCACCCCGACGGCGACGAATCGAGCGAGCCGCTCGCCCGCCCCGCCGATCACGCCGAGCGCACCGTACCGGGCGTCCACCAGCGTGGTGGCGGCCTCGACGATGCGCCGCAGCACCGTCTCCAGATCCAGTTCGCTGCCGATCGACACGACGGCCTCCAGCAGCGCGTGCACCCGGTCGCGGGTGACACGCGCCGCCTCCAGCCGCGCGTGCAGCTCGGCCAGCAGATCGTCCAGCCGCAGCTGCGGCAGCATCAACCTGACGCGTTCGTCGTCGTCCTGAGCCACCGGCCAAGTCCTCACCGTAGGCGCGGGCGAAATGAGGGTTCGAAAAAGCAGTTGTGCGGCGCCCGTTCGCTGTTCCCCGGGCGTCACCACGAGGTTAAGGGATGCCCTCGGCGACCCCTCCTCCGGGCATGCGGGCTCCGCATTGGTCCTGTTGATCAGAGGACCTTCGTCCCTGGGGGGCCGGTTGCGCCGCGGCGAGGCTGGGCGTGACAGCAGCATGTGGAGGTCCGCAATGCCCCACCCCTTCGCCACGCACGTCGGCGTCCGCCGCCTGGTGACGGCGGCGATCGCCGCCCCGTCGGTGCACAACACCCAGCCCTGGCGGTTCCGGTGCGCGGACAAGCGGGTCCTGGAACTGCACGCCGACACCGAGCGCCGGCTGCCGGTCCTGGACCCGCGCGGACGGCTCCTGCACATCAGCTGCGGGGCGGCGCTGCTCAACCTGCGGCTGGCGATCCGGGTCACCGGGCACCGGCCGCTGGTCCAGCCGATCCCCGACCCGCGGCGGCCCACCCTGCTGGCCGCGGTGCGGGCCGAGCGGGCGCCCGGGCCGACGCTGACCGACGCGGAGCTGTACGCGGCGATCCCGCTGCGGCACACCAGCCGCCGGCCGTTCTCCAAACGGCTGGTGCCGCAGGAGGTCCGCCGGGAACTGGTGGCCGCCGCCCGGGCCGAAGGGGTCGCCCTGAGCCTGCCGGGGCCGCAGGCCACGGCCTACCTGCTCAGCCTGATCGCCGCGGCGGACCAGGAACTGGCCGCCGACCCCGGCTACCTCGGGGAGCTGGCCCGCTGGACCTGCGACGGCGGCCGGACCGACGGCGTCCCCTCGTACACCTTCGGGCCCCGGCCCAGCGGGCGCGGCGTGCCCGTGCGCGACTTCGGCCTCGCCCGGCCGGTGTCCGGACGGGAGGTCGACCACTTCGCCGCGCGGCCGCAGCTGGGCGTGCTGATGACCCGCGGCGACGAGCCGGAGGACTGGCTGCGGGCCGGGCAGGCGCTGCAGCGGGTGCTGCTGACCGCCACCCGGCGCGGGGTGTCGGCCTCGCCGATGACGCAGCCGCTGGACATGCTGGACCTGGACCGGGAGCGGGATCTGGAGCGGCGGCCCGGCATGCCGCGCGCGTCCGGCCACATCCAGATGATCATCCGCTTCGGGTACGGGCCGCCGGTGCCGGGCTCGCCCCGCCGTCCCTTCCCCGAGGTCCTCGAACGCGCCTGACCCGGCGGACGGAAAGGGGGCCGCGGGCTCCCGCCCGCGGCCCCCGGGGACGTCACGGGTTTCGGGTGATGGTGAAGGTCGTCGTGGTGTTGCGGATGTCCTCGTGGTTGCCGGTCAGCCGCAGGCCGTTGAACGCGGCCGCCAGGTCGGCAGCGAGGTGAGGTTCTCGTAGACGTTTCCGGTCTGCTGCTCGTTGCGGTGGTCGACGGCCGGGAACAGCGCGAAACCGTCGTCTCCGGTGGTGCGGGCCTCGATGTCGCTGCCCCGGTTTCCGCTGATGCCGTTGGTGAGGTTCACCCCGTCCGCCCACATGTTCCGGATCCGCGAGTTCCTGATGACCGAATCGTCCACGTTGGTGCCCCAGCGCAGCGTCATCGAGAAGGAGACCGTGTCGCCGCCGCGCGGGTTGCCGGGGCTCCAGGCGACCGCGCCGGCGACCAGGCCGTAGCCGGGCACCGGCGCGACGGTGAGCCGGGCGGTGCGGGTGTTTCGGTCTCGTTGAGCTCGATGCTGTCGTCCGCGGCGTCGGCCGTGGCGGCGACGGTGTACGCACCGGCGTCGCGGATGCCGGCGGACGCCGTCACCGTGGCGGACGCCCCGGGCGCAGAGCCTCCCGGAACCAGGCGCATGAGGTCCTCCCAGCGCAGCAGCTGCTTGGTCCCCATGGACCCGTCGGTCCAGCGCATGTCCTTGAGCGTCTGCAGGACGGCCCGTCCGGTGGGACTGTTGAACGCGGCCTTCCTGCCGTCGGGCGTGACGACGTCGCCGCCCCGCCCGTACAGCTCGGCGGTGAAGTGCCAGCCGCCGGTGTCGCCCGCGCTGTACTTGCCGTGCCCGACGTACCCGGGGCCCAGCGCGGTGCTCTTCTTGGCCGCCTCGCGGACCTCGGCCCACGTCGTGGGCGGCTTGGTCGCCTCGGCCCTCTGCGGCGGCTGACAGCCCACCGTGATCGTCACCCATTGCGCAGGCATACGACGGATCCACGCAAGCAAGCGTCCACTTTTTGTGCAAACCTTGCAAGCGAACCGCTCCTCGCGGTGCGGGCGGCTCCGCAAGGCGGGCGCCTCCGGACGGCTCGGGGCGAAGGTCCCACGCGGCAGAGCCGTTAGTCCCTGGCCGCGCCGTGCACTCGTCATCTGAGATGTACGGGCCCGTCTGCCGAATGATGGAGTTGCCGCATGACGTCCACCCCCGCCCTGCCGGCGCAAACGGTCGGCAGGCCCGCGACGCGCAAAGGGGCCCTTCTGGTCTCCTGGCTGTCGTCGACCGACCACAAGGTGATCGGCTACCTCTACCTGATCACCTCCTTCGCGTTCTTTCTCATCGGCGGCGTCCTGGCCCTGGTCGTCCGCGCCGAGCTGGCGCATCCGGGAAGCCAGTTCGTCTCCAACGAGCAGTACAACCAGGCGTTCACCATGCACGGCCTGGTCATGCTGCTGCTCTTCGCGACCCCGTTGTTCACCGGGTTCGCCAACGTGCTGATGCCGCTGCAGATCGGCGCCCCTGACGTGGCCTTTCCGCGGCTGAACATGCTGGGCTACTGGCTGTTCCTGTTCGGCGGGCTGATCGCGGCCGCGTCCTTTCTCACCCCGGGCGGCGCGGCCAGTTTCGGCTGGTACATGTATCCGCCGCTGTCGAACGCCGTGCACAGCCCCGGCATCGGCTCCGACATGGGCATCCTGGGCCTCACGCTGGGCGGTTTCGGCACGATCCTTTCAGCCGTCAACTTCATCACCACCATCCTGTGCATGCGGGCGCCGGGCATGACGATGTTCCGGATGCCGATCTTCACCTGGAACGTGCTGCTGACCAGCGTGCTGGTGCTCGCGATCTTCCCGGTGCTGGCGGCGACGCTGCTGGCGCTGGAGTCCGACCGCAAGTTCGGCTCCCACATCTTCGACCCCGAGACCGGCGGCGTGCTGATCTGGCAGCACCTGTTCTGGTTCTTCGGGCATCCGGAGGTGTACGTGATCGCGCTCCCGTTCTTCGGGATCATCTCCGAGATCATCCCGGTGTTCAGCCGCAAACCCGTCTTCGGCTACGTGGGCATGGTGGCCGCCACCCTGGCGATCGCCGGGCTGTCGATGAGCGTGTGGGCGCACCACATGTTCACCACCGGCCAGGTGCTGCTGCCCTTCTTCTCGTTCATGACGTTCCTGATCGCCGTGCCCACCGGGATCAAGTTCTTCAACTGGGTCGGCACGATGTGGCGCGGGAACCTGACCTTCGAGGCGCCGATGCTGTTCGCCGTCGGTTTCCTCGTGACGTTCCTGTTCGGGGGGCTGACCGGGGTGCTGCTGGCCTCCCCGCCCATCGACTTCCACGTCAGCGACTCCTACTTCGTGGTCGCCCACTTCCACTACACGCTGTTCGGCACCGTGGTGTTCGCCATGTTCGCCGGGTTCTACTTCTGGTGGCCGAAGATGACCGGGAAGATGCTGCACGAGGGCTGGGCCAAGGTGCACTTCTGGACCCTGTTCCTCGGCTTCCACGGCACCTTCCTGGTCCAGCACTGGCTCGGCGTCCAGGGCATGCCGCGGCGGTTCGCCGACTACCCCGCCGAGTTCACCACCCTCAACGCCCTGTCCACGGCCGCGGCCTTCCTGCTGGGCGTCTCCACGCTGCCGTTCCTGTGGAACATCTACCGCACCGCCAGGTCGGCACCGAAGGTCACGGTGGACGACCCGTGGGGCTACGGCGGATCGCTGGAGTGGGCCACCTCCTGCCCGCCCCCACGGCACAACTTCAACGCCATCCCGCGCATCCGGTCCGAGCGGCCGGCGCTCGACCTCCACCACCCGCGCGCGGACACCGAACCGCACGAACCCCGGGAGCCGCAGGAGTCGCACGAATCGCGCTGAGGGCGATCGCGTCCGAAGCGCCAAGGGACGGGAGGGCCGGCGGAACCCCTGCGGAAGGCGGGTGCCACCCTGCCCGATCGGACAGGTGTCCCCGGTGGGGCCGGGCGTCTAGCTTTGGCGCAGAATGTGACATACGCGATATCGGGCGAATCCATTCGTTAGATTCGGGTGGAGGCGCGGTGTCGGCGTCACGGCGCGGACGGCTCGGGAGGGGTGACATGTCCCTGATGGTGGGCACGACGGTCGCTCATGACGGCGGTCCTGACGCGCGGTGGAGCCCGGCCGGGCGGGGGGCCGAGGCCGTCCAGCCGTCCGTGCGGCTGGCCAAGTTCCATGTCCCCGAGATCGTCTTCGGGCCGGGGTCGCTGGCCGAGATCGGGCACTGCGCGCTGCGCCTGGGCGGCCGCCGCCCGTTCCTGGTCACCGACCCGGGGCTGATCGAGGCGGGCTGGGCGGACGAGGCGATCGGCCACCTGCGCCGCGCCGGGCTGCGGCCGGTGCTGTGGCACGACGTCACCCCCAACCCCAAGGACCACGAGGTCGAGGCCGGGTTCCGCCGGTACGCCGAGAGCGGCGCCGACGTGATCATCGGGCTGGGCGGCGGGTCCTGCATCGACGCGGCCAAGGGGGTGGCGATCCTGTCGGGCAACGGCGGCCGCATCCTCGACTACGAGGGCGTCGACCAGGTCACCCGCCCGATCCCGCCGACCGTGATGGTGCCGTCCACCTCCGGCACCGGCGCCGACGTGTCGCAGTTCGCGGTCGTCACCGACACCGCCGAGCACATCAAGATCACCATCGTCAGCCGGACCCTGGTGCCGGAGATCTCGCTGGTCGATCCGCGGCTGCTGACCACCATGCCGGGCTGGCTCAACGCGGCGACCGGCCTGGACGCCCTGACGCACGCCATTGAGGCGTTCGTGTCGCGGGCGCACAACCCGCTGACCGACGACCACGCCCTGCACGCGGTCCGGCTGATCGTGGCGAACCTGACCCGCACCCAGGCGCGGCCCGACGACTTCGACGCCCGGCTCGCCATGGCCCAGGCGTCCCTGGAGGCCGGGATGGCGTTCACCAACGCGATCCTGGGCGCCACCCACGCGATGAGCCACCAGGTCGGCGGCCTGCTGGACGCGCCGCACGGGCTGGTCAACGGCGTGCTGCTGCCCCACGTCATCCGGTGGAACGCCCAGGCGTGGCCGGAACGGTTCGTGCCGCTGGCCGAGGCGGCGGGGATCGAGGCCGAGGGCATGCCGCCCTACGAGGCCGCGCTGCTGCTCGCCGAACGGATCCGCACGCTCGCCGACGATGTGGGCGTGCCCAAGGGGCTGACCAGTCTCGGCGTCGTCGAGGGCGACGTCCCCCGGCTCGCGCGCACCACCCTCAAGGACGCCTGCATGGCCACCAACCCCAGGGAGCTGGACGTCCACGATGTGACATCGATGTTCTACGAGGCCCTATGAGCGGCCCGGACCCGACGCACGACCTGGGCGTCCTCACCGGGCTGCGCTCGGGCAAGCGTTCCTTCTACCCGGCCTACGTGCGGTCCACCGAACGCCTGGAACGCACGGTGAAGGCGCTCGACGGCATCTCCCGCGCCCTCGTCCGCACCGCCGAGGGCCCGCGCGCCCTGGTCGAGGCGGTGGTGCGGGCCGCGGCCGAGCACCTGCAGGCGCACTGGCTGCTGCTGGTCGTGGCCGACGGCGCCCTGCGCGCCGCCAGGCCCCGGTTCCTGCTGTACGCCGACGACGTGCTGATCGACGACGAGGCCCGGCTGCTCGCCGAGCCGCGCGAGCACCTGGCGGTGCTGCGGTCCCGGCCCTGGGAGGCGGCGACCTCGGCGCCGGACCGCGCCTGGGTGCGGGCCCCGATGACCCTGGACGACGAGCCGGTCGGCGGGATCGCGGCGCGGCCCGGGCTGGGCGTGGAGGTCGCCGACACCGACCTGGCGATCCTGCGGGTGCTGGCCAACCAGGCGGCCGTCGCGCTGCACAACTCCTACCTGTTCCACGCCGCGACCATGCTGCGCGGCCGGACCGAGGCGCTGTCGGAGGCGGCCGAGCGGCAGGCCCGCGACCTGGCCGCGCGCAACGCCGAGCTGGCCGCCGTGCAGGAGCGGCTGTTCGGTGCGATGCGGCGGCAGGCGCTGGACGACGAACGGCACCGCATCGCGCGGGAGCTGCACGACAGCGTCACCCAGTACGTGCTCAGCGCGGGGATGACCGTCGAGGTGTGCCGGGCGGAGCTGGCGGCGCGGGGCGGGCGGTCCGCCGAGATCGCCGAGCAGCTGGCCGTCGCCAAGGACCTCAACCGGCAGGCCGTGGAACGGCTGCGCGCCGCGATCTACGCGCTGCACCATACCTCCGAGGAGCCAGCCGGGCCGCTGCCGGTGATGCTGCAGCGGCTGTCGACCGTGCACCTGCCGACCGACCTGGACGTGCGGGTGCGGGTGGAGGGCGGCCCGGTGCCGCTGCCGCCGCACGCCGAGCAGTCCGTGCTGCGGCTGGTCGGGGAGGCGCTGTTCAACGCCGCCGCGCACGGCAAGGCCAACCGGGCGCTGGTCCGGCTGCGGTACCGGCCGGCGGCCGTCACCGTGAGCGTGTCCGACGACGGGACCGGCGACCCCGCCCAGCTGCGCCGCGCGCTGCGGCTGTCGCGGGCCGCCGACCTGTCGGGCCGCCACCGCGGGCTGACCAACATGGTCGTCCGGGCCGAGGAGCTGGGCGGCCGGCTGTCCATCGTCCGGTCGAGGATGGGAGGCGTCATGGTGCGGGTGGAGATCCCGCTGCCGGTGCGGACCGCGGGAGAGGCGGACGATGACCACTGACCGAAGGGCGCGGGCGGGCGCCGCGGGCGCCGTGGCGGCCGTGGAACCCGTGCGGATCGTGCTCGTCGACGACCACGCGATCGTCCGGCACGGGCTGCGGTCGATCCTGGAACGCGAGAGCGACCTGCAGGTCGTGGGGGAGGCGAGCACGGCCGCCGAGGCCGCCGTGGTGGTCGAGCGGACCCGGCCGTCGATCGTCCTGCTGGACCTGAAGCTGTCCACCGGGGCCGACACCGAGGGCCTGGAGCTGTGCGCGCGGCTGACCGAGAGCCACCCGGGCGTCGCGGTGCTGGTGCTGACCACCTTCATCGACGACTCCCTGGTGGTGGAGGCGGTGCGGCACGGCGCCCGCGGCTACGTCGTCAAGGACGTCGACACCACCGAGCTGCTGCGGTCGATCCGCGCGGTCGCCCGCAACGAGTGCGCCTTCGACTCGCACTCGGCCGAGGCGATGATGCGGTCGATGCGGACGGCGCCCGAGCAGCCGAAGTTCACCGAACGCGAGCTGGCGGTGCTGCGGCTCCTCGCGCGCGGCCTGAGCAACCGGGACATCGGCGCGAAGATGTACATCTCGGAGACGACCGTGAAGTTCCACGTCCGCAACATCATGCGGAAGATGGACGCCGGCACCCGCGCGGAGGTCGTCTACGAGGCCACCAAGATGGGCGTGATCTGAAGCCGTCCCCTCAGCCCGCGTCGATGACCAGCCAGCCGCCGTGGTGGTCGTCGACACCGCAGCGGCGGCCCCCGTCGGCCGCGGCGCGTCCCAGGGCGGTGAGGGCGGCGCGGTCGAACACCCGCACATGCCCGTAGGCGGCGGTGGGCTCCTCCTCGTACGGCACGGCCACCACGACCCGCCGCCTGGCGAGCCGCAGCGCCTCGCGCACGACGGCCTCGCCCTGCGCCTCGTCCATGTGCTCCAGGACGTGCACGGCGGTGACGGTGTCCACGCAGCCGTCCGGCAGCGGCACCCGTACGGCGTCGCAGGTCAGCGTGTCCAGCCGCAGGCCCAGCGCATCCGCGACCGCGGCCAGCAGCCGCATCGTGCTCCCGGACAGGTCGGAGGCGATCACCGGGCCGGTGGCGCGCTCGGCGAGCAGCAGGGGCAGGAAGCCGAAGCAGGAGCCCACGTCCAGCACCGCGCCCGGCGGGACCAGGTCCAGGGCGCGCTGGTACACGGGCGCGAACTCGGCGATCGATGAGCGGGCGGAGGGGTCGGGGCTGTGCCAGTACGTCCTGATGCGCGCCAGCGTGTTGGCGTAGAAGGCGCACCAGGAGGTCAGCGGGCCGTCCACGCAGGTGCGCACGATCCCGGTGAAGACCCGCTCGAAGATGTCGGGGCCGGACAGCCAGCCGGGGGCGAACAGCTCGTCGGCCAGCAGCCCGGCCAGGTCGTTGTCGAGCCGCTCCGCGGGCAGCCAGTGGTCGATCTCGATGCGGCGGCCGCGGCGGCGCAGCAGGAAGTGCTCCGTCCGGGCCGCCGGAGCCGCGGCCGAGGCGTCGCCGGCGTCGTCGCGGGGAGGGGCGATGCGGACGACCCGGACGAGGTGGTCGGCGTACACCCCGGGCGGATGCGGCGCGAGGGGGTCGATGCGGTGCGCCGCCGCGGCGAGGGTCTGGGCGGGGTCCTTCATGACCGGCCCGTCGTCCGCTCCGCCATCCGGTGGGCCGTGCGTTCCAGCCCGGACAGGTCCGCGACCACGTGCACGCGGTCGCAGTGCTCGGCGTAGCGCGGCAGGTCGCAGGCGCCCAGGCCCCAGGAGTAGCGGGGCTCGGGGGTGAGCCAGACGGTCTCCCGGACCCGGCGCGTGATCTCCTCGAACGCGTCGAGCGCCGGATCGTTGCCGTTGCCCCTGCCGTCCCCCAGGACGAGGAGGGTGGTCCGTCTGCCGAGCGCGGGGGAGTGCTCGGCCAGCAGCGTCTGGAACGTCCGGCCGTAGTCGGAGTGCGCGTCGGTGTCGAGCAGGCCCCCGTCCGGCAGCCCGTCGAACACCAGTCCCAGCGCCTTCTCCAGGGGGTGCTCGGCGAACAGCTCGGTGATCTCCGTGGGTTCGTCCACGAACGCGAACGAGCGGACCTGCCCGAACAGCGACTGCAGGCCGTGCACCATGTGCAGCGTGAACCGGGCGCTCGCCCGCACTGACAGCGAGACGTCCGCCAGCACCACCAGGCGGGGCCGGTCCTCGGCGCGGGTCACGGTGACGGGCCGGAACGGCACGCCGTCGTAGCGCATGTTCCTGCGCATGGTGCGGGCGGGATGGACGCGTCCGCGCGGGGTGTCGCGCCTGCGGCTGGTCGGGGCGCCGTTCAGGGACCGGCCCACCCGGCGCAGCGCCTCCTCCAGCCGCGTCCGCTCGTGCTCGTCCACGGCCTCGACGCGCGCGCGTTCGGCGATCCGGGCCGACTCCACCGCCATGTCCTCCAGCTCGGCGAGCCGGTCCAGATGGCGTTTCAGCAGCTCCGGCAGATGGTCGACGATCCCGGCCAGCAGCGGGTCCGGGTCGTCGGTGCCGTCGGCGCCCCCGTCGGGACGTTCGGGGACGTCGTGCCCTACGACGGCCAGCTCGGAGTCGATCCGGTGCCCGGTGTCGGGCGCGAGCCGCCCGGGGATCCCCGCCCCGTGCAGGCGCTCGATCTCCAACTGCACCGACGGCGTTCCGCCGGGCCCGGCGGCGCCGCCGTCCTGGGACAGGACGATTTCGTCGGTCAGCGAGGTCAGATCGACCTTGTTGGCCTCCTGGTGCAGGTTGTAGCGCTGGGCGAGGTCCCGCTGGTCGAACAGGTCGCGGATGTCGGCGGGCTTGCCGTGGCTGTGGCCCTGCCGGGGCGTCTGCGACGGCTCGTCGGACACGGTGAACGACTCCAGGGCGCCGGTGTCGGTCAGGCCGTCGTGCTCGTGGCCGTGGCCGTGCCCGTCCGCACCGCCGTCCAGGGGGCGCAGGGAGAAGAACGCCGAGAACAGCTCGTCGAACAGCGCGTCGTCGCGGCGATCCTTGACCAGGGTGATGCGCAGGGCCTCGCGCAGCGCCGCCCGCCCGTCGAGCACGCCCGGCTGGGCGGCGGCGCGCATGGCGTCCATCGCCTCGGTGACCGACACCCGCATCCCGAACAGCCGGAGCGCGCGCACGAACCGGTGAACCGCGGCCTCCATCCCGCCTCCTCCGGTCAGCCGTTGCGGCGGCGGGCGATCGCGGCGAACGCTCGGGCGCCCTGGCCGCCGCCCGGAGCGGCACGGTGCGTCGGCCCCGGCCCCGGCGCCCCGTAGTAGCCCTCGTCGTGGCGGCCGGGAAGGTCTTTGGCGACGCGCACCGCCCGCCCGTCCACCTCGTCCTGGCCGTTGTCGGAGTGCCCGTGCCCGTGGCCATGGCCGTGCCCGTGGCCATGGCCGTGCCCGTGGCCGTGCCCGTGGCCGCGTTCGGGGAGGGTGCGGTTGGGATCGACGAGGCGCGGCAGCACGTCGAGGGCCTGGTTGAGGTCGCGCTCGTACTTCAGCACGACATTGGCGGTCTCCGCGAGAACCTGCGGGTCGAGCTCCTCGACGCCGAGCACGGCCAGGGTGCGGGCCCAGTCGACGGTCTCGGAGATGCTGGGGTTCTTGCGCAGCCGCAGCTCGCGCAGGCCGCGGACGACCCGGACCAGCTCCCGCGCCGCGGCCTCGGGCAGCCCGGTCTGCTTGGCGCGCAGGATCTCCAGCTCCCGCTCGGCGTCGGGGTAGTCGAGGAACAGGTGCAGGCAGCGGCGCTTGAGGGCCGCCGACAGGTCACGGGTGTTGTTGGACGTCAGCACCACGTAGGGCGGGACCTGCGCGGTGAACGTGCCGATCTCGGGCACCGACACCTGGTACTCGGCCAGGCACTCCAGCAGCACCGCCTCCAGCGCCTCGTCCGCGCGGTCCACCTCGTCCACCAGCAGCACCGCGGGCCGCTCGCCGCGGATCGCCTCCAGCACCGGGCGCGGGGCCAGGAACCGCTCGGAGAAGAACACGCTGTCCTGCGCCTCGATCCGCCGCACCGCGGTGGCCAGGTCCGGGGCGTCGGCGGTCAGGTCGCCGATCTTGTCCCGCAGCATCTGCGTGTAGAGGAGCTGCTTGCCGTAGTCCCAGTCGTACAGCGCGCGGCTCTCGTCCTGCCCCTCGTAGCACTGCAGGCGCAGCAGGCGGCGACCCGTCACGGCCGCCAGCGTCTTGGCCAGCTCGGTCTTGCCGACGCCGGCCGGTCCCTCCAGCAGGACCGGCTTGCCCAGGCGGGCCAGCAGGAACACGGTCGTGGCCAGGCGGCGGTCGGTGATGTAGCCGTGGGCGGCGAACCGGTCGGCGACCTCGTCGACCGAGCCGAACTCCTGCGGCGTCTCGTCGGGATGCTGGGGCGTGTCGGGCACGGCTCCTCCGTCCGGGGATGGGCGCTGGGATCTGGTGTGCGGGGTGGGAGGGGAGGTGCACGGCGCGCCGTGCACCTCCCCTCCCACGCGCGTGCAGGGGATGCGGGGTGTCGCCTGACGGCCGGTCAGCCGAGCAGGTCGTCCAGGTCCCCGGTCATGCAGTGTTCGACGACGGGCCGGACCGTCTCGAACGTGCACTCCTTGGCGTTGCCCGGCGTGCACGCGTCGCCGAGGACGTGGTTGGTGATCCGGTCGACGTCGGCGGCGTCGCCCTTGATCTCCTTCGCCCGCTCGTAGAACTTCGTCGGGCCCTGCCCCAGCCGGTTCTTGCTGTAGGTGTCCTGCCGGACGTCCACGAACTTCTCCGGGATGCCGACGTCGCGCAGCAGCCGGATGCCCGCGGCCAGCGCCGCCTCGGCGGCCTGCACCTTGGTCATGCCGTGCGTGTCGACGCCCATCGCCTCGGCGATGTCGGCGAACCGCTCGTAGTGCGCGGGCATGTTGAACGCCCACACCCGGGGCAGCGCGATGGCGTTGTTGAGCCCGTGGTGGGTGTCGTAGAACGCGCTGACCGCGTGCGAGATGGAGTGGATGATGCCCAGGCCGCCGGAGTTGAACGCCTGCGCCGCGATGTACTGCGCGTACATCATGCCCTCGCGGCCGGCCAGGTCCTGGCCGTTCCACACCGCCTGGCGCAGGTGCCGGGCGGTGAGCCTGATCGCGTGCAGCGCGTTGCCCAGCGACGGCTGGAAGTTCAGCCGCGACACGTAGGGCTCGGAGGCGTGCGCGAGCACGTCGAACCCGCACTGCGCGGTGTAGTCCAGCGGGCAGTCGTAGTAGAGGGTCGGGTCGTCGATCGCGAGCGTGGCCACGCAGGCGTCGTCGAACGCCACGTACTTGTGCGGGTTGTCGGGGTCGGTGGTGGTGTCGGTGATGACGTAGGCCCAGGACGTCTCCGAACCGGTCCCCGCCGTGGTGGACACCGCGATGTGCGGCGGGTTCTGCGGGTTCTCCGACTTGTTGAAGCCCTCGAACTCGTTGATGTTGCGGCCGTCGTGGGCCACCGAGACGCGGGCGCCCTTACAGGCGTCGTGCGAGGACCCGCCGCCGATCGACACGAACGAGTCGCACTTGTTCTCCTGGTACAGCGCCACGGCGTCCATGACGTTGTAGTCCTTGGGGTTGGACTCGACCTTGTCGTACACCACGACCTCGAGTCCGTGGTACTTCATCGACTCCACGATCTTCTGCACGGTGTCGCTGCCGCGCAGGCCCGTGGTCATCACCAGCGTCCGGCGGAATCCCAGCTTCTTGGCCTCGGGGCCGATGAGCTCGTGCGCGCCCGGACCGAGCAGGGCCCGGGGGAAGGGGTGGAACTCCTTGATGGGGAAGGGCTTGAGCAGTTCTTCGACTTGCATGGTGCCGCATTCCTCTCTGTGGGGTGGGCTGCGCGTGTGCTTCACCTTCTGGGGCGCCGGGCCGCGCCGGTACCGGTCGTCCGGATGGAAGCCGGGCACGGCGGGAGGGGCCGCCGCCTACCCGACCGGACAGGGGGGAGAGGGCCGGAAGCAGGGCGAGCTCCCGGCGCCGCCCGGCCTAACGTCGTGTCCCGGCCGTTTGAGCCCGTCGGCACCGGTCGGGCCGGCGCACACCTTGGGAGGCATTCGATGCAACGGGATATCCGCCACGCCGAGCAGGCACGCCAGAACGACGCCGACGGCGCCGCCGCGATCGACCCCGACGACCTGGCCGAGGAGCTTCTGGTCGAGGAGGTCTCCATCGACGGCATGTGCGGCGTCTACTGAGGGCCGGACGATGCCCTCGCCCACGCCCTCCGCGGCACGGGCGGCCTCCGGTGCCCCGGCCGGCGCCGGGGTGCCGGACGGCCCCGACGCGGCCTTCGACACCGGCCGGCCGTACCGGCTGAGCCCGTCGGTCGCGCTGCGGCCCGAGCCGTTCGGAGCGCTCGCGTACCACTTCGGAAACCGGCGGCTGTCGTTCCTGAAGGCGCCCGAACTGGTGGAACTCGTCCGGCGCCTGGAGCGGTACCCCTCCGCCGGGGACGCCCTCGCGGGCGTCCCCGGCGCACGGCGCGACGCCTTCCGGCGCGCGCTCGCCTCGCTGGCCGCGGCCGGCATGATCGTCCCCCGCTAGGGGGCCCACGGGAGTGCGGTGATGACCACCCTTCACGACCTTCCGCGCGCCGCGCGCGTCCCCGCCCTGGCCGAGCAGTTCACCGGCGGTCTGGCCGCCCCGATCTGCCTGACCTGGGAGTGGACGTACGCGTGCAACCTGTCCTGCACGCACTGCCTGTCCTCGTCCGGGCGGCGCGATCCCCGCGAGCTGTCCACCGCGGAGATCGAGGCCGTCATCGACGAGCTGGAACGGATGCAGGTGTTCTACATCAACGTCGGCGGCGGGGAGCCCACCGTCCGCGCCGACTTCTGGCACCTGCTGGACTACGCCATCGACCACCACGTCGGCGTGAAGTTCTCCACCAACGGGGTGCGGCTGAGCCCCGAGCGGGCGCGGCGCCTGGCCGCCACCGACTACGTCGACGTGCAGATCTCCCTGGACGGCGCGACCCGCGAGGTCAACGACGCGGTGCGCGGCCCCGGCGCGTACGACATGGCGGTGCGGGCGATGGAGAACCTCGCCGCCGCCGGGTTCGCCGACTTCAAGATCTCTGTGGTGATGACCCGGCGGAACGTAGCGCAGCTGGACGACTTCGCCGCCATCGCCGACCGGTACGGGGCGCAGCTGCGGATCACCCGGCTGCGGCCGTCCGGGCGCGGCGCCGACGTGTGGGACGAACTGCACCCCACGGCCGACCAGCAGCGCGAGATCTACGCCTGGCTGCTCGACCACGGCGACCGGGTGCTCACCGGGGACTCGTTCTTCCACCTCAACGCGCTCGGCTCGGCGCCGCTGCCGGGGCTGAACCTGTGCGGTGCGGGACGGGTGGTCTGCCTCATCGACCCGGTCGGCGACGTGTACGCCTGCCCGTTCGCCATCCACGACGCGTTCCGGGCGGGCAACGTCCGCTCGCCCGGCGGGTTCGCGCGGGTGTGGCGCGAGTCGCCGCTGTTCGCCGGGCTGCGGCGGCCGTCGTCGGAGGGAGCGTGCGTGCAGTGCTCGGCCTACGACGCGTGCCGGGGCGGGTGCATGGCCGCGAAGTTCTTCACCGGCCTGCCGCTGGACGGGCCCGACCCCGAGTGCGTCAAGGGCCACGGCGAGACGGCCCTGCGGTCGGTCGACCCGGCCGCGCTGCCGCGCCAGGGCAACGACCACTCGCGCCGCACGGTGGTCCTGGGCATGCCCGGCGTCCGGGCCGCCCGCCCGGCCCGCTTCTGCGACGAGAGCCCGCTGGCCGGGATGGAACCGGCGTGAACCCGCATGACAGGGGAGGAAGGTCATGAGCGGTTGGTTCGAGACGGTCGCGCACGCGCAGCGCCTGGCGAAGAAGCGGCTGCCCCGATCCGTCTACAGCGCGCTGCTCGCCGGGTCGGAGAAGGGCGTGTCCTACGACGACAACACCGCGGCGTTCGCCGAGCTGGGGTTCGCGCCGCACGTGGCGGGCCTGTCGGAGAAGCGCGACCAGACCACGACGGTCATGGGCGAGCAGATCTCCCTGCCGGTGATCATCTCGCCGACCGGGGTGCAGGCGGTGCATCCCGACGGGGAGGTGGCGGTGGCGCGGGCGGCGGCGGCCCGGGGCACCGCGATGGGCCTCAGCTCGTTCGCGAGCAAGCCGCTGGAGGAGGTGGTGGCGGCCAACCCGCGCACGTTCTTGCAGATGTACTGGGCGGGCGGCAAGGACGCCATGGAGCGCCGCGTCGAGCGGGCCCGGCAGGCGGGGGCCAAGGGACTGATCGTCACCCTCGACTGGTCGTTCTCCTACGGCAGGGACTGGGGCAGCCCCCGCATCCCCGAGCGGCTGTCCCTCAAGGAGATGGTGCGTTTCGCGCCCGAGGCCGTCACCCGCCCGCGCTGGCTGCTCGGCTACCTCAGGTCCCGGACCCTACCCGACCTGACCACGCCCAACATGGCCGAGCCCGGCCAGGACCCGCCCACGTTCTTCGGCGCCTACGGCGAGTGGATGCAAACCCCTCCGCCCTCGTG
>NZ_BAABDO010000062.1:0-39807 GCF_039539665.1 Actinomadura keratinilytica | reverse complement strand
CTGCGCGGCGCGGCCGCGCTGCGCGGCCACCGCGGCGTGCCCGCCGCCGAGCTGGACCGCCTCGGCGGCGAGGTCGCCGCCGTCGGGCGGCTGGCGGCCGCGCTGGGGCCCGCCCTGGAGTCGCTGGAGATCAACCCGCTGCGGGTGTGCGGCTCGCGGATCGAGGCGCTGGACGCCCTGGTCGTCCGCCGCCGGTAGGGGCCCGGCCGCTCAGTCCCGGTTCCCGGCGAGGTGGCGTTCGATGCTCTCGACCTTGGCGTCCAGGGCGCCGGTGACGCCGGGACGCAGGTCGGCCTTGAGCACCAGGCTGACCCTGGGGGCGCGGGCGGCGACGGCGTCGGTGGCGGCCTTGACCACCGCCATCACCTCGTCCCACTCCCCCTCGACCGTGGTGAACATGGCGTCGGTGCGGTTGGGCAGGCCGCTTTCGCGCACCACGCGGACGGCCTCCGCCACCAGTTCGCCCACGTTCTCCCCGACGCCGAGCGGGGTCACCGAGAACGCGACCAGCATGACGACACCTCCCTGGACGATCTCGCGAAGCCACCGTGATCCTAGGGGCGCGTCCGGCGGGGTGCGCGCCGGTGTCTCCCCCGGGCGCGGGCCGGTGGCGTAGCGTCGGAGCCATGAGCGATGTCCTGGTCGAGCGCGACGGCCCGTTCACCACGATCACGATGAACCGGCCGCGACGCCGCAACGCGTTGTCCCGGGAGTTCCTGCTGGCGCTGACCGAGGCGTTCCGGCAGGTCGGCGGCACCGACGCCCGCGGCGTGGTGCTGGCGGCGAGCGGCCCGGTGTTCTCGGCCGGCCACGACTTCGCCGACATGGCCGGGGCGTCCCACGCCGACGTCCGCTCCCTGCTGCAGACCTGCACCGAGCTGATGCGGACGATCCAGTCGGTGCCGCAGGTGGTGGTGGCGCGGGTGCACGGCCTGGCGACGGCGGCGGGCTGCCAGCTGGTGGCGAGCTGCGACCTGGTCGTGGCGGGCGAGAGCGCGGGATTCGCGGCGCCCGGCGGCAAGGGCGGCTGGTTCTGCCACACCCCGATGGTCGCGATCGCGCGCGACATCGGCCGCAAGCGGGCCATGGAGATGGCGCTCACCGGCGACGTGATCGACGCGCGCACGGCCTGCGAGTGGGGCCTGGTCAACCGGGTCGTCCCGGACGACGAGCTGGACAAGGCGACCCTGGAGCTGCTGGAGCGGGCCACCAAGGGCAGCCCGCGCAGCAAGGCTCTGGGCAAGCAGGCCATGTACGCCCAGCTGGGCCGTCCCGAGCAGGACGCCTACGCCTACGCCGTCGAGGTGATGGCCGCCTCCAGCCAGACTCCGGAGGCGCAGGAGGGCATGCGCGCCTTCCTGGAGAAGCGGCCTCCGGAGTGGCCCGCCTAGCACCCGTCCGGTCACTGGTATCGGGGCACGAACCAGCGGGCCCGGTAGAACTGGGCGCCGCGCAGCACGCGCGTGGCCGTCCGGCGCCCCGGGCCGAAGAACTCCAGGGTGTCGGTGCACCAGGACGTGGCGCAGCCCTTCTTGGGCCGGGTCAGCAGCACCTGACCGGTCCGGGGGTGGTCGCCGACGGCCTTGACGATGCGCTTGTTGACCCGTGCGGCGAGCCGGTAGCGGGTGGTGAACGCGTCCCTGCGCTTGTCGTACTGGTAGACGCCGTGGTGGGTGGTGATCCACAGCCGGTTGCGGTCGCCGTACACGGGTGCGAGGTCGTGGCCGCTGCCCGACGGCAGCCGCCTGCGCTTGACCGCCCGCAGGGTCGGGCGGTGCGCCGTGCCGCCCACGCGCAGCGCGACCAGGTGGTCGTCGCCGAGGGCCCACAGGAGCCGCCGGGACGGGTCCCACAGCAGGCCGTGCGCGCGGGCGAGGCGGACCTGCGCGTGCGCGCGGGCGGCGCGGCCGCGCGAGGCGGCGTAGACGCGCACCCAGTGGCCGTTGGCCGCGGCCACCGCGACGTTGCCGTCGGGCAGCAGCTCGGCGGCGTGCAGGCCGCTGCTCCGGCCGGCGTCGACGGCCCACAGGCGCCTGCCGGACGGGTACTCCACGGCCCCGGCGAAGCCGGCGCCCTGCGCGGTGACCACGTAGGTCCGGCCGTGCCGGCGCCGCACCCGCACGTCGGACGCGCCGCCCCACGCGGCGGCGACGTCCCGGTATCCGCGTGCGGCGGTCGGCCTCCAGCTCCACTTCACGGCGCGTCTCCCCGACCAGGAGCGTTCGCCCGCGTCCAGCACGACGAGCCGATGCCCGGCCTGGTCGCCGCCGATCACCAGGCCCTTCGCCCACCCCCTGGGCTGGGCCGACGGCTTGGCCAGGGCGGGCCGCAGGCCGCTGGGCAGCGGGTCGGTCGGCGGGGCGGGCTCGGCGGCGGCGGGAGGCGCTCCGGCGGCCGCGGCCGCCGCGGCGACCACGGCGGCGCAGGTCCGGCGGACGGTTCGCGGACGGGTCCCGCGGCGGGCGGTGCGGCGCGGCATCAAGCCTCCCTTGAGTCACGGCTACAACAGTCGTAACGCTGCGTACCCGAACACTGCAAAGGGACGAGCGGCCGTCCGTGAAATGGAGGTAAGCGCGGGAACCGGGTCAGGGGTCGCCCTGGCGGACGAACCCGTGGCGCGCCAGAACCTCCGCCAGCCTCCGGCCGAACCCGGTCAGGACCCGGCCCGTGCCCCGGCAGGTCCGGCACGGCTGCTGCTCGGGCTCGTCGGGGCGGGTCCGCATGTGCTCGTCGATGGCCCGCTCGATGGCCAGCACGACGGTGGGCACCTCGGTCTCGGCATGCGGGGCCTGCGCGGCCTGCGACAGGTCCGCGGCGCGCTGCGCGGCCTGCGCCACGCGGACCAGCTCGCCGGCGCGCTCGTGCCAGGCGCGCCACCGCACGCTGCGCACCAGGCCCGTCCCGCCGCACTCGCCGCAGGCGCGCTCCAGCGCGTCGAGGAACCGGGCCCACTGCTCGGCGGATGCGTCCGGGGGTTCAGGCGTCGTCATGGAAGACGCGAGGCCGCCACCGATTCTCCATCGGAGCGGAATACGCGGCGCGCACCCCGGGAGGTTCACCGAGCGCCGTTCGGTAATCTGCTGCCGCGGCCGCGTCGCGCGGGCCGTTCGCCTCGCCTGTGGACACCTGGGAGGAGCGCCACCCCATGCCCTGGTCCGACTACGAGCGGCTCCGGTTCGAACGGCACGAGCACGGCGTGCTGCTCATCACGCTCGACCGTCCCGACAAGTACAACGCGGCCGACGAGCGGATGCACACCGAGATGGCCCGGGTGTGGCGGGACGTGTCCGCCGACCCGCAGACCAGGGTGGCCGTGGTGACCGGCGCGGGCCGGGCGTTCTCCGCGGGCGGCGACCTGGCCATGGTCGAGCGCATGGCCGGCGACCACGACCGGGTGTCGCACATGCTGACCGAGATGAGCGACCTGGTCTACAACATGGTCGACTGCGCCAAGCCGATCGTGTCGGCGATCAACGGGGTGGCGGTCGGCGCCGGGCTGGTCGTCGCGCTGCTGGCCGACATCTCCGTGTGCGCCGAGGACGCCCGCCTGGGCGACGGGCACGTGCGCCTCGGCGTCGCCGCCGGGGACCACGCGGCGATGATCTGGCCGCTGCTGGCGGGCATGGCCAAGGCCCGCTACCACCTGCTCACCGGCGAGATGGTCGACGGCGCGGAGGCCGAGCGCATCGGCCTGGTCAGCCGCGCGGTGCCGCGCGAGCGGGTGCTGGACGAGGCGATGCGCGTGGCGCGGACGCTGGCCACCGGGCCGCAGCAGGCGATCCGGCTGACCAGGCGCGCCCTGAACAACTGGCTCAAGGCGGCGGGGCCCGTCTTCGACCAGTCCGCCGCCTACGAGATGCTCACGTTCATGGGCCCGGACGTGCTGGAGGGGCTGGCGGCGCTGCGCGAGAAGCGCGAGCCCCGCTTCCCGTCGGCGTCCCAGGAGGGCTGAGGCGCGCGGTCTCAGCCGAGGCTGCGGAACGCGGCCGCCGCGGCGACCCCGTACGCCAGGTGCGGCACCACGTCCGACGCCCAGTCCGCCGCCGACCAGCGGCGCGGATCGGTGACGCCCAGCGCGGCCATGGGCCCGATCGACCCGGCCATGGCCAGCGCCGTCAGCACGACCGCGCCGACCGGCCACGGCAGTCGCCGGGCGAGCGGCCCGTAGGCCACGGCGGCGCCGAGCCCGGTCGCGTACCCCAGCAGCGGCCCGAGCCCGGCCTCGCGGTTGCCGGCCCGCTCGCCCTCGCCGAGGCCGACGCCGGCGCCCCGGGCCAGCCGCCGCACCGTCTCCTCCGGCGTGCCGCTGGCGGGACGGGCGCGCGCGGCCATGTCCAGGTAGGTGGCGACGTTGAGGGCGCCCGTGCCGACGGCGCCCGCGATGAGTCCCTTGGCGATCGTGCCCATCCCGGTGGGCTACCCGCCCCACCCCCGGCATCACGCCGCCGTGCCGAGAACTCCCCGCCGCCGTTACGCGGAGGAAACGGTGGCATCGCCAGGATGCCGCCATGTCCGCAAGATGCCACCTTTCGTCGCGCGGGCGGCCGTCATGGTGAGGCGCGCCAGACACGCGCGGCCGTCCCGCTTCGCGCGGGTTCTGCGCGCCGCTGCGGCCGTCCTCCTGGGGGCCGCCACGCTCGCGTCGGCGTCGGCGTCCGCGTCCCTGCCGACGGTCCGCGTCGAGGTGCCCATGACACCGCTCATCCTGTCGGCGCCGGAGACCTCCGCACCGACGCCGAGGGCTCGGACACCGTCCCGCAAACCGCGCTCCTCGTTCGGCAAGACGCAGCGAAAACGCCTGGCACAAGCCCTCGACCGCTACCTGAAGACCAGGTCGGGGAGCGTGACGGTGGCGGTGACCGACCTCGCCGCCGACCGCGCGGCCTTCGCCTACAACACCAGGCTGCGACCGGTGACGGCCAGCACCGTCAAGGTGGACATCGTCATCGCCCTGCTACTCAGGGCACAGCGCGAGCACCGCGCCCTGACCGCGACCGAGCGGGCCCTCGCCGAAAGGGCGATCAAGTACAGCGACAACGCCGCGACGACCGAGCTGTGGCACCGCATCGGCAGCGGCTCCGGCCTGGCCGCCGTCCACAAGAAGCTCGGCCTGCGGCACACGCGTCCCGGCCCCGGCGACTACTGGGGCAGCACCGTCACCAGCGCCACCGACCGGCTCCGCGTCCTGGCCGCCCTGTCGCCCGGACGCAGTCCGCTCGGCGCCCGCAACCGCAAGTACCTCCTGTCCCTGATGATGAACGTGACGCCCACGCAGGCGTGGGGGATCAGCGCCGCGGCCGGGCGCGGCGACCGCGTCGCCCTGAAGAACGGCTGGCTGCCGCGCGAGGCCGACGGGGGCCGGTGGACGATCAACAGCATCGGCCGGGTGCGCGGCGGCGGTCACGACCTGCTGATCGCCGTCCTGTCGTCCCGCAACGCCTCCATGTCCGACGGCGTCACCACGGTGCAGCACGTCGCCGAACTCGTCGCCGCCGCGCTCGAAGGCACGTCCGCGCAGGACGGCTGACCCGCGCGCCGCCTCACGCGCCAGATCGACCCTGATGTCGCCGCCGGAGTCCGGCAGCAGCACGACCGACGCCCCGTCGGTCCGCGTCCACCCGGCGGGCAGCGGGAACCAGCGCCCCCGCGAGTGCGCGAGGAGGCGCAGCCCGTCGTAGCGGAAGGCGTAGACCGACTCCTTGGCGCCGCCGAGCCCATCTGCAGCCGCTGCCGGCTGTACACGGTCGCCTACGGCTCGACCAGCAGCAACACCTCGATCTTCTGGGCCTCGGCCAGGCCGCGGCTGTGCGCCACACCCGGCCGTCGCCCAGAACGCCGCGACCAGCAGGATTCCGGCGATCAGGCCCCGCCTCAGCGCGGCGTCGGAGTCGACGACCGCCGCGCCCCGGTCGGGCAGCGCCGCGCGGATCCGCGAACTCCCCGCGGCGTAGTCGAGCGGCAGCGCCCCGGCGGCGGGGGCCACCGGCGAAAAGAGCGGCCCGGCGAGCACCTCCGCATGGCGGGACAGGCCGATCGCGCCGACGGCGAGCAGGAGGGACGCGAGGCCCGCCAGGACACCGCACGCCGCCCGCCGCCCCCTCGCAGTCGCCCCTGGAGCAGCTCGACCACGAGAATCCTCGCCCCGGGCAGCTGGTGACCAACCCCAGCCGAGCTTGGCGACGGACGAGAGTCCCTTCCTCGGCCGGTTGCCGCCCCTCCCGGGACATGAGCAACCGCTGTCCCCGTACTTGCCGGACAACAGCTGGAAGGTCGTCAACATGTTGCAATCCCTCAAGGGGTGATGAGCGGCCACCTGGACGAAATCGCCGCGCAGTTCCCAGGCGAGTTGCGATCCCTCCAGGGGTGATGAGTGGCCCGCCCGAGGTCAAGTCCCAGGTCACGCCGTCGGAACGAGCTTGTTCCGACGTCAATATCGCAGCGCAGCGGCGGGGGTGCAAGGCCGCAGGTCAGCGGTGCGCTTCGCACGGGGGCATGGGACGTCTGTTGCGATCCCTCCAGGGGTGATGAGCGACCCGAGGGTAAAGTGCCAGGTCACGCCGCCAAAGCGAGCTTGCTCCAGTTTGGATCCTGCAGCGGACCGCCGGTTGTGCAAGTCCGCAGGTCAGCGGGGTGCTTCGTGCGGGGACACGGGGCGTGCCGGAGCGGCGTGGCGTCGGGTGGCCGGGGCGTCGCTTCTTGGGGGCCGTCCCGGGCGCGTGGGCGGTGGGGTGGGACGGAGGGCGTGCGGCAGGGGTTGGGTGGGCAGGCTTCGGCCGGTGGCGGGCCTTGGTGTGGTGGGGCGGGCGGGACTCGAACCCGCGACCAAAGGATTATGAGTCCCCTGCTCTGACCGGCTGAGCTACCGCCCCCGGGGTCCTCCGTGCAGTGCCGATTACGGAGGGGCTTGCCGCGGCAATGATAGCGGCGGGGGGTCGCGGCGGGCCACCGTGAAAGGCCGGGTCCACCTTGAGGTGGGGCGTGATGTCATACCTCGTACCGAGTGACGGGGGTGGTGACCGGTCGGTAAGGTCCGCCTATGTTCAAGCGCGGAGTCATCTCTCTGGTCGTCGTGCTGGCCGCGGGGACGGCGGCCTGCTCGGGCGGGGGCGGCGGAGGCGACGAGGCCGCGAAGCAGCCGCCGCCGCAGGAGACGCTGCGGCAGGCGGCGCAGGCCATGGGCAACCTGCGGAGCGTGGCGTTCAACGTGGCGACCGAGGGGAACCCGGGCGTGCCCCTCAAGGGCGGGGACCTGCGGCTGCTGCGCGACGGGGACGCCGAGGGGACGATCAACCTGGAGCAGTCCGGGCAGGCGGTCGAGATGAAGATCGTCGCGGTGGGCGATGCGTTCTACGTCAAGGGCGTGACGGGCGGGTGGCGCAAGTTCCCCAAGCAGCTGGCCTCGGCGATGTACGACCCGTCGGCCGTGCTGGACCCGCAGCGGGGCATCGCCAAGCTGCTGACATCGGTGGCGCAGCCGCAGGCGGAGAAGACCGAGAAGGTGGACGGCAAGGACGCCTACAAGGTGCGGGGCACGCTGCCCAAGGACGTCATCGCCGGGCTGATCCCCGGGCTGAACGGCGACGTCAAGGGCCATGTGTGGGTGAGCACCGCCGACCACCGGCTGCTGAAGGTGCGCGGTGACGTCAACGACGGCGCGGTGACGGTCCGGTTCACCGAGTTCGACGCGCCGTACAAGATCAGCGCCCCGGCATGATCCGGCGCCGCATCGCGATCGGGGTCGGCGGCGCGGTGGTGCTGCTGGCCGCGCTGGACGCCTATGTCGTCACCACGATCCTGGTGACGGTCGTCGGGGACCTGGGGATCCCGATCAACCGGCTGGAGCGGGCGACGCCGGTCGTGACCGGGTTCCTGCTGGGGTACGTGGCGGGGATGCCGCTGCTGGGGCGGCTGTCGGACCGGTTCGGGCGGCGGCCGGTCATCCAGCTGTGCCTGGTGGCGTTCGCGGCGGGGTCGGCGGTCACGGCGTGCGCCGACGGCTCGCAGTGGGCCCACGGGATCGCCACGCTGACGGCCGGGCGGCTGGTGCAGGGCCTGGCGGGCGGCGCGCTGCTGCCGGTGACGATGGCCCTGGCGGCCGACCTGTGGGATGAGCGCGGGCGCCCGGTGGTGCTGGGCGCGGTGGGGTCGGCGCAGGAGCTGGGCAGCGCGGTGGGGCCGCTGTACGGGGCGGCGCTGGCGGCCGCGTTCGACTGGCGCGCGATCTTCTGGATCAACATCCCGCTGGCCGCGGCGGCGATGGTGGCGGTGCACTTCTGCGTGCCGGCCGGGCGGCCGGACGGGCGGCCGGACGGGCGGCCGGGCGTCGACGTGGTGGGCGGGGCGCTGCTGGCGGCGGGGCTGGCGCTGGTCGTGGTGGGCGTCTACAACCCCGAGCCGGACGAGTCGGCGCTGCCGCCGTGGGGGCTTGCCGTGCTCGCCGCGGGCGTCGCGGTCCTGGCGGCGTTCGTGCTGTGGGAGGTGCGGTCGCGGACCCGGCTGCTCGATCTGGAGGGGACGCGGCGCGGCCCGCTGTTCGCCACGCTCGGGGTGAGCCTGCTGTCGGGCGCCGCGCTGATGGTGACGCTGGTGGACGTGCAGCTGGTGGCGCAGACGCTGCTGGGCGAGGACACGATGGGCGGGGCGCTGATCCTGGCGCGGTTCCTGGTGGCGCTGCTGGTCGCGGCGTTCCTGGGCGGGCTGGCGGCGCGGCGGTTCGGCGAGCGGGTGCCGCTGGTGGCGGGGATGGCGGTCGCGGCCGCGGGCTACGCGCTGATCGCGATGTGGCCGGAGGGGCTGCGGGACGCGTCGTACGGCCCGCTGCCGCGCATGGACGTCGATCTGGTGGTGACCGGCACCGGCCTGGGCCTGGTGATCGCGCCGGTGTCGTCGGCGGTGCTGCGGACGGTCCCGGCGGCCCGGTACGGCATCGCGTCGGCGGCCGTGGTGGTGGCGCGGATGATGGGCATGCTGCTGGGGATCGCGGCGCTGTCGGCCTGGGGGTTCCACCGGTTCCACGCGCTGACCGCAGGTTTGCAGATGCCGCTGCCGTTCCTGATGTCGCGGCAGGAGTTCGCGCGGCGGCTCGCCGAGTACCAGGAGGCGGTGCGGGACGCGCTGCGCACCGAGTACCAGGAGATCTTCTGGATCACCGCAGTGCTGTGCCTGGCGGGCGCGGTGCTGGCGCTGGCGGTGCGGGACGGGGGCCGGGCCCCCGGCGGGGACACGCGGCCGGTGGCCGACGCGGTGCCCGAGACGCGTTCGTGAAAAGCCCGGAAAACACCGCCTCGGGGTCGTGCCGATCATGATGCGCCGGAATATCCTGAGAAATGGTGCAAGCCTCTTGCCGGGAGTGTGGTCGCCCCGGGGAGGTGACGACGATGCGCAGGTCCGGGCGCAGGTCCGGGCGCAGGTCCGGCGTGGGCCCGCTGCGGCGGCTGCGCCGGCGGCTCGGTTTGGAGCGCAACGAGCTGCGCCGGCGCGTCGACCGCGTCCAGCGCGCGATCGCGCTCGCGCTGCTGGCCCTTCTGCTGGCCACCGCTCCCCCGGTCGCCGCGTGGTGCGGCGGCCTGGCCTACGACGCGGGGCTGCGGGCCGAGCGGCGCGAGCACGCGCAGCGTCAGCAGGTGTGGGCGACGGTGGTCGCCACCGGCGGCATCGCCTCGTCCGGCGACCGGTACGTCCACGAGACGGTGCAGGCCGCCTGGCCGCGGCCCGCCGACGGCAGGACGCGCACCGGCACGCTGCCGAGCTGGAAGGGCGCCGCGATCGGCGACCGCAAGCGGATCTGGGTCGACCGCGAGGGCAAGCCGACGGTTCGGCCGCGGCCGCACAGCCGGACGGTCACCGACGCGGTCTACGCGGGCGCCGCGGCGGCGCTGGGCGTCGGCGCGCCGGTGCTGCTGGCCTACGTGGTGGTCCGCCGCCGCTGCGACCGGTACCGCGACCGGATGTGGGACGCCGCCTGGGCGCGCATGGACGCCGACGCGGGCCGCAACCGCCCCTCCTGAGCGCCCCGGCGCGGCTTTCAGACGCGGACGCGGCGGCGGGCGGCCGGGACGACCAGCGGCGTTCCGGTCTCCGGGTCGTCGATGACGCGGCAGGGCAGGCGGAACACCTCCTCGACGAGGTCGGCCGTGACCACGTCGCCGGGGGCGCCCTCGGCGACGATCCGCCCGCCGCGCATGGCGATCAGGTGGGTGGCGTAGCGGGCGGCGTGGTTGAGGTCGTGCAGGACGGCGACGACGGTGCGGCCCTCCTCGTGCAGGCGGGCGCACAGGTCCAGCACCTCGATCTGGTGGGCGATGTCGAGGTAGGTGGTGGGCTCGTCCAGCAGCAGCAGCGGGGTCTGCTGGGCCAGCACCATGGCGATCCACACGCGCTGGCGCTGCCCGCCCGACAGCTCGTCGACGGGGCGTTCGGCCAGGTCGGCCACGCCGGTGGCGGCCATGGACTCGGCGATGACCCGCTCGTCCTCCTTCGACCACTGCCGCAGGAGGCTCTGGTGCGGGTAGCGGCCGCGC
Organism: Actinomadura keratinilytica; assembly: GCF_039539665.1. Taxonomy (NCBI): domain Bacteria; kingdom Bacillati; phylum Actinomycetota; class Actinomycetes; order Streptosporangiales; family Thermomonosporaceae; genus Actinomadura; species Actinomadura keratinilytica. The sequence goes on along the minus strand of NZ_BAABDO010000062.1, from coordinate 29,287 downwards.
GCGACCAGGTCGGCGACGGTGATGCCCTCGGGGGCGACGGACGACTGCGGCAGCAGCCCGAGGGTGCGGGCCAGGCGCTTGGCGGGCCAGTCGGCGATGCTGCGCCCGTCCAGCACGACGGTGCCGGCGGCGGGCTTGAGGATGCGCGCCAGCGCCCGCAGCAGCGTCGACTTGCCGCACGCATTCGGCCCGACGATCACGGTGAACGAGCGGTCGGGCACCGCGACGCTCAGTCCCTCGGCGATCGTGCGCCGCTCGTAGGCCAGCGTCAGGTCCGTCCCCCGCAGCCGCGCCCCGGCGTCGCGCGACGCGTCGTCTCCCGGCAGGTCAGCAGTGCTCATATCCGTCCGTTCCTGCGTTCGGTCACCAGCAGCCACACCAGGTAGCCGCCGCCCAGGAGCCCGGTCACCACGCCCACGGGCAGCTGGTGGCCGGGGAAGGTGCGCTGTCCGGCGAAGTCGGCGGCCACCAGCAGCGCCGCGCCCATGCACAGCGACGGCAGCAGGTTGGGGCCGGGGGTGCGGGTCAGGCGCCGCGCCAGCTGCGGCGCGGTGAGCGCGACGAACGACACCGGCCCGGCCGCGGCGGCGGCGAACGCGGCCAGCAGCACCGCCGCGGCCAGCAGCAGCGCCCGGACGCGGTGGACCGGCACGCCGAGGCCGTGCGCAGCGTCGTCGCCGAGTTCCAGCATGCGCATCTGCCGGCCGCAGCCGACCAGCACCGCCGGCACCAGCACCGCCAGCGCGACCAGTAGCGGCGCGGTGTCGGCCCAGTCGCGGCCGTCGAGGCTGCCGGTCAGCCACAGCACGGCCCGGGCGGCCTCGGTGATCTGCGCCCGGGTGAGCAGGTAGCCGTTGACGCCGGTGAGCATGGCGGCCACGCCGATGCCGACGAGCACCAGCCGCTGGCCGTGGGCGCCGTGCCGTCCGGCCAGCAGGTAGATGGCCGCGCCGGTGGCCACGCCGCCGGCGACCGCCCCGGTCGCCACCGCGACGCTGGACCCGCTGGCCACCGCGATCATGAGGAGCACGCCGGCGGACGCGCCCTGGGTGAAGCCGAGGATGTCGGGGCTGCCCAGCGGGTTGCGCACCAGCGACTGGAAGATGGCGCCGGCCAGGCCGAGGGCGGCGCCGACGGCCAGCGCGGCCGCGGCGCGCGGCAGGCGCAGCTCGCGGACGATGAACGTCTGGGCGGGGTCGCCGCCGCCGAGCAGGGTGCGCACCACCTCGCCCGGGGCCATGGGGTAGTCGCCGCTGCCGATGGCCAGCACGGCCACCGCGAGCGCGGCCAGCAGGCAGGCCGCCGCGACGACGAGCGCGCGGATCCGGAACCGCAGCGACAGCCCGCCGGCCGCGCCGGTCCGGACGACGCCGTACCACCCGGCGCTCACGAGTTCACCGCCCGGCGGCGGCGGATGAAGTGCAGGAACACCGGTCCTCCCAGCACGGCGGTGACGATGCCGACCTGGACCTCCGAGGGCCGCGCCAGGACGCGTCCGAGGATGTCGGCGCCGAGCATGATGGCGGGCGACAGCACGGCGCAGTACGGCAGCAGCCAGCGCAGGTCGGGGCCGGTCAGGGCGCGCACCAGGTGCGGCACCATGAGCCCGACGAACACGATCGGCCCGCACGCCGCCGTGGCCGCCCCGCACAGCAGGGTCACGGTGACGATCCCCACGGCGCGGGTGCGTCCCGGGGAGGTGCCCAGTGCGCGCGCCGCGTCGTCGCCCATGCTGAGGGCGTTCAGGGGGCGCGCCAGCGCGAGCGCCAGCAGCAGACCGGCGGCGATGAACGGCGCGACGCGCACGACGGTGGCGGACTGCGCCGCGGCCAGCGACCCGACCGTCCAGAACCGCATGCGGTCGAGCGAGGCGGTGTCGAGCAGCTGCACGGCGTTGACGTAGGAGTAGAGCGCCGCGTTGAGGGCGGACCCGGCGAGGGCGAGCCGGGCGGGGGTGGCGTTGCGCCCGCCGCCCACCGCGTACAGCACGACGGCCACCGCGCCGGCCCCGGCCAGGGCGAACCACACGAAGCCCAGGAACGACACGATGCCGAGGAAGGAGATGGCCGACACCACCGCGGCGGCCGCGCCCGCGCTGATGCCGAGCAGGCCGGGGTCGGCGATCGGGTTGCGGGTGAGCGACTGCATGACGGCCCCGGCCAGGCCCAGCGCCATGCCCACCAGCAGTCCGAGCAGCGTGCGCGGCAGCCGCATCTGGTGGACGACCGGGTAGCCGGACGACGCCTCGTCGACGAGCCCCTGCCACACTTCGCCGGGCGACAGCGGTTTGGCCCCGACGGCCAGGCTCAGCAGCACGATGACGAGCAGTGCGCCCGCGGCCGCCGCCAGCCCGGTGGCGCGCGTGATGCGCCGCGCCCCGGCGGGCGCCCGCGTCTCGGGGACGGGCGGGGAGGTGGTCAGGGACAACTTCGCTGCTCCGGCGGGGTGGGGGACGGCGCCCGGTTCTGGACAGGATATTAGGTTAGGTTAACCTAAGCCACAATTCGGACATCAGTCCCCCCAGTTACGGAAAGAACGATGCACCATGTCTGACACCGTCCGTCGTCACCTGCTCACCCGTCGCACCGTGCTCGGCGCGGGCGGCGCGGCCGCCCTCGGCGCGCTGCTGGCCGCCTGCGGGGGCGGCGACTCCTCGGAGGGCGGCTCCACTGCGGACTCGGGCGGCTGGACGTTCACCGACGACCGCGGCACCAAGGTCTCGCTGAAGTCCCGGCCGCAGCGGGTGGTCGCCTACATCGGCTCGGCCGCCGCCCTGTACGACTTCGGCGTCACCACCGACCAGATCGTCGGCGTGTACGGGCCGACCAAGCTCAAGGACGGCAGCCCGGACCCGCAGGCCGGCCGGGTCCCGGTGGACAAGGTGACGATCATCGGCAACGCCTACGGCGAGTTCAACCTGGAGAAGTACGCCTCGCTGCGGCCCGAGCTGCTGATCGACAACATGTTCGTGCCCGGCCAGCTGTTCTACGTGCCCGCCGAGAGCAAGGACAAGATCTTCGCGCTGGCGCCCAGCATCGGCGTGTCCACCGGCTCGGCGCCGCTGCCCAAGCCGATCGAGCGGTTCCGCCAGCTGGCCGCCGCGCTCGGCGCGGACACCAACAGTTCGCAGGTCACCCAGGCCAAGGCCCGGTTCGACAAGGCGGCGCAGGCGGTGCGCGACGCGGTCGCGGCCAACAAGGGCATCAAGGTGCTGGCCGCCTCCGCCAGCCCCGACCTGTTCTACGCCTCCAACCCCGGCAAGAACAGCGACCTGATGTACTACCGCGAGCTCGGCGTGGACGTCATCGTCCCCGAGAAGCTCGACAAGGACGGCTACTTCGAGAGCCTGAGCTGGGAGAACGCCGACAAGTACCAGGCCGACGTGATCATTCTGGACAGCCGCACCCAGGCCCTGCAGCCCAAGGACCTCGGGGACAAGCCCTCCTGGAAGGACCTGCCCGCGGTCAAGGCGAACCAGGTGATCGGCTGGCAGCCCGAGCCGGTCTTCTCCTACACCGGCTGCGCGCCGCTCCTGGAGCAGCTCGCGCAGACCCTCAAGAACGCCAAGAAGATCATCTGACCGCGTCCGCGACCCCGGCCCGCCGTGCCAGCTCGGCGAAGCGCAGGGCGTTGCGCACGGCCGCCCCGCCGGGGTCGTTGTTGAAGTAGACGAAGACGTCGGCGCCCGGCTCCCAGGCGCCGGCGGCGCGGCGGATCCAGGACGTCAGGGCCCGGTCGCCGTATGCGGGCCACGGCGCGGCCGCCCCCTCGTGCAGCCGCACGTATCCCCAGCCCGCCGTGCGCCACAGCGGAGTGACCGGGCGGCCGAGGACGTCCGCCCAGCACAGGGCCGCGCCGTGCCGTTCCAGCACGGCGCGGATCGCACCGGTCCACCAGCTCGGGTGCCGCGGCTCGACCGCGACGCGCACCCCGGCCGGGAAGCGGGCCAGGCACGCGGCGAGCAGGCCGGCGTCGGCGTGCAGGGTCGGGGGGAGCTGCAGCAGGACCGGGCCGAGCTTGCCGCCGAGCCCCTGCGCCGCCGCCATGAGGCGGGCGACGGGCTCGGCGGGTTCCCGCAGCCGTTTGACGTGGGTGAGGAACCGGCTGGCCTTGACGGCCATGACGAACCCGCCGGGCGTGCGGGCGGCCCAGTTCTCGAACGTCTCGCGTTTGGGCAGCCGGTAGAACGCGGCGTTGCTCTCCACCGTGTCGAAGCATTCGGCGTACCGCTCCAGCCACAGCCGCTGCGGCAGGCCCGGCGGGTACAGCACGCCGCGCCAGTGCGGGTACTGCCAGCCCGAGCAGCCCACCAGCATCGCCATCGCGCTCACCCCCGCTTCCGGTGCGCCGGCCCATCGCTCAGCCCATGCGCACCACGAGCCGGCCGCCGTCCTCGGCGACCGGGGTGCCGAACTCGCGGCACGCCTCGGTGAACCGGCCGCCGATCCACCCGCGGTCGGCGCCGGCGGCCAGCCGCGTGTGCGCGAAGTCCAGCCGCAGCGGCACCGCCTCCAGCCGCACGGGCGTCAGCGGCGCCGGCCCGCCGACCCGGTCCAGCGTCACCAGGAACAGCAGTCCCAGGTCGTTGCGCAGCAGCCGGTCGGCCACGTAGTCGTCGATGAAGTCGCCGAGGTCGAACAGCACCCGGTCCGCGACGCCCTGGAAGACGTGCGCGGACGTCCCGGCGACCAGGGCGGCGCCCGCCGCGGCCAGCGCGCCGGCGGCGCGCCGCACGTACCGCAGCGGCTCGGGCGCCATGTTCGGCCCCCAGTGCGGCATCACCAGCACCGCGTCGGCCTGCTCGCGCAGCGCGCGGACCGCGTCGAGCAGCCATCGGGGCGTCCCGGCGGCCAGGTCGGCGTACGCCACGCCGGGCCGGTGCGGGCCCGCGGCGAAGTCGGCCGGGTGGTCGGTCACGCCGACGACGGCGATCCGCGCGTCCCGGGCCCGCAGGAACACCGGGGCGCGGGCGTGCGCCTCGTCCTCGCCGGCCCCGACCGCGGCGATGCCGGCCGCGGCCAGGTGCTCGCGGGTGTCGGCGAGCGCGTCGGCGCCGTAGTCCAGCGCGTGGTTGTTGGCGAGGTTGACGCAGCGGACGCCGAGACCGGCCAGCGCCTCCACGGCGGCCGGGGGCGCGCGGAAGTGGAACGCCTTGCCGGGCGCGGGCCACGGCCGGCCGCGCGCCGACACGCAGCACTCCAGGTTCAGCACCGCCAGGTCCGCCTCGGCGAACGCCTCGCGCACCCCGTCCGAGAACAGCGCGTGCGGCCCGGTCTCGGCGAGCTGCTCCGCGACGCCGCGGCCGAGCATGGTGTCCCCGGCCAGCGCCACCGTGACCGCCATGCCGGTCCCCTACCCGCGGGTGCCGGGCCAATCGCCCGGATTCCCCCCGCGCATGGGCCCGGCCCCGTCCTTGGGGGCGGTAAGGACGGGGCCGGGGCCTGTCTCCGGGGCGGCGGAGCGGGGCGGGGGCCGGTGCTCAGGCGGGGGGAGCCGGCCCGCGCATCCCCGGAGTCTGGAGGGGCGGGCGACTAGTGTTGTACGGCGCCTTCCGCGCCCGCCCCGGTCAGTGAACGCACCTCGATCTCGGCGTATTTGGCGTTGTTGTACTCCTTGCTCAGCACCGTGCCGAGCCAGCCGCACAGGAACCCGAACGGGATGGACACGATCCCGGGGTTCTCCAGCGGGAACCAGGCGAAGTCGGCGTCGGCGAACAGCGCGGTCTCCTTGCCGGACACCACCGGCGAGAACGTCACCAGGAACACCGCCGAGCCCAGCCCGCCGTAGATCGCCGCGACCGCGCCGGAGGTGTTGAACCGCTTCCAGAACAGGCTGTAGAGGATCGCGGGCAGGTTGCCGGACGCGGCGACCGCGAACGCCAGCGCCACCAGGAACGCCACGTTCAGCCGCTGCGCGTAGATGCCCAGCACGATCGACACCGCGCCGATGACCAGGGCGGCGATGCGGGCGACCCGCACCTCCTCCCGCTCGCTGACCTTGCCCCGCTTGAACACGTGGGCGTACAGGTCGTGGGCGAAGGACGACGAGGACGCCAGCGTCAGCCCGGCCACCACCGCCAGGATCGTCGCGAACGCCACCGCCGCGATGACCGCCAGCAGGATGGTGCCGCCCGCGTCGCCGAACACCCGGTTGCCGATCTCCTGGGCCAGCTGCGGCGCGGCGGTGTTGCCCGCCGGGTTCTGCTTGCGGATGGCGTCGCTGCCCACCAGCGCGGCGGCGCCGAAGCCCAGCACCAGGGTCAGCAGGTAGAACACGCCGATGAGGCCGATGCCCCACTGCACCGACTTGCGGGCGTCGCGGGAGGTCGGGACGGTGTAGAAGCGGATGAGGATGTGCGGCAGGCCCGCGGTGCCCAGCACCAGCGCCAGGCCGAGGCTGATGAGGTCGAGCTTGCCGGTCAGGCCGGACGCGTCGGTGGCGTAGCGCAGGCCCGGCTCCAGGAACGCATCGCCCTTGCCGCTCTGGTCGGCGGCGTCGCGCAGCAGCGTCGACAGGTTGAACCCGAACTTGCCCAGCACCAGCAGGGTGACCAGGGCGGCGCCGCCCATCAGCAGCACGGCCTTGACGATCTGCACCCAGGTGGTGCCCTTCATGCCGCCGACCGTGACATAGATGATCATCAGCGCGCCGACCAGCACGATCGTGGCGTTCTTGGCGAAGTCGCTGGTGAACCCGAACAGCAGCGCCACCAGCGCGCCCGCGCCCACCATCTGCGCCAGCAGGTAGAAGATCGACACGGCGATGGTGGACACGCCCGCCGCGGTGCGCACCGGCCGCGGGCTCATCCGGAACGCCAGCACGTCGGCCATGGTGAACCGGCCCGAGTTGCGCAGCAGCTCGGCCACCAGCAGCAGCGCCACCAGCCAGGCCACCAGGAAGCCGATCGAGTACAGGAACCCGTCGTAGCCGTACAGCGCGATCAGCCCGGCGATGCCGAGGAAGGAGGCGGCCGACATGTAGTCGCCGCCGATGGCCAGTCCGTTCTGGACGCCGGAGAACGAGCGTCCGCCCGCGTAGAAGTCGGTGGCGTCCTTGGTGTGGCGGCTGGCCCAGACGGTGATCGCCAGCGTTCCGGCGACGAAGGTCAGGAACAGGATGACGGCGAGGGTCTCGTGGCTCATCGGTTCTCCTTCCCCGCGTCGCCGGCGGCCGCGGCCGCGGCGGCGGCGCCGCCCTCGACCTCGGCGCGCAGCCGGTCGGCCAGCGGGTCGAGCTTGCGCTCGGCGTGCCGGGAGTACTGCCAGGCGATCAGGAAGGTCGACGCGAACTGCAGCAGGCCGAAGATCAGCGCGATGTTGATGAATCCGACGATCTTGGTGCCCATGAAATCGCGCGCCCAGCCCGACAGCACCACGTACAGCAGGTACCAGGCGAGGAACGCGGCGGTCGCCGGAAAGGCGAAGGCGCGGAACCGGCGCCGCAGCTCCTGGAAGTCCGGACCTTGCTGGACGCGTTCGTAGACCGTGGACGTGGGATGGTGCTCTACGGCCACTGCTCCTCCTCGGCTGTGACGTCGGTCACGTCACGGTAGAGGCCGTCCGGCGATCGCACGAGACGGTGCGCGCCGCCGTGCGGTCAGTTGCCGCTCATGAGCGACGACCCGTCCCCCGTCGTCGGTGAACGGTCGATTTGGCGCGACGAACGGCACTCCCGGGCGGGCGGCCGCCGCGTTTCCGGCCAGGCGCGGGCCCTCAGACGCGCTTGGGCCGCCAGGTGCCCCGGTCGACGTCCAGCGACTCGGGGGTGTGCAGCCGCACCATCATGCGCGCCACGTCCGGCGGGACGCCCCGCGGCGTGGCCAGCGACACCCCGATCATGGCGGCGAACGCGATCGGCACCGTCCAGGCGGCGGGCTGCTCCAGCAGCGCGCCCGCCAGCCCGTCCGGCGTGCCGCCGGCGAGCGTGACGACCACCGCCGCGCCCGCCAGCACGCCCCCGGTGACCAGTCCGGCCAGCGCGCCCGCCACGGTCAGCCGCCGCCACCAGATGCCCAGCACCAGCAGCGGGCAGAACGTGGACGCCGCGACCGCGAACGCCAGCCCCACCACGTCCGCCACCGCCAGGGACCGCGCCGCGACCGACAGCGCCAGCGGCACGGCCAGCGCCAGCAGCGTCGCCGCCCGGAACGAGCGCACCCCGCCGCGCAGGATGTCCTGCCCGAGCACCCCCGCCACCGACACCGTCAGCCCGGACGAGGTGGACAGGAACGCCGCCACCGCCCCGCCGGTCACCAGCGCGCCCAGCAGGTCGCCCGCCAGGCCGCCGAGCACCCGGCCGGGCAGCGTCAGCACCACCGCGTCGGTGCGGCCGGTCATGAGCAGCTCGGGCGTGTAGAGGCGGCCCAGCGCCCCGTACACGCCGGGCAGCAGGTAGAACGCGCCGAGCAGCGACAGCACCATGACGGTGGTGCGGCGCGCCGCCCGCCCGTCGGGGTTGGTGTAGAACCGCACCAGCACGTGCGGCAGGCCCATGGTGCCGAGGAACAGGGCGAGGATCAGCGAGTACGTCGCGTACAGCGAGTGCTCGCGGCCGTCCAGCGGCAGCCCCCACTGCCGGTCGGTGCGCACGGGGATGTCCGCCACGTGCGGCACCGCGGCGCCGCGCGGGAACGTCAGCGCGGTGTCCCGGCCGATCTCGTGCGGCCCCGGCGCCAGCGTCACCGCGGCGCCGTCGTGGGCGCGGCCGTCCACCCGCCCGGTGGCCGTCACCGTCACCGGCGCGGCCACACTGACGGTGACGGCGGCGCCGACGGTCACGGTGGTGCGCTCGGGGAAGCGCGGCACGGCGTCGCGGTCCAGGCCGGGCGCGCCGTCGAACCGCCACGCCAGCAGCAGGAACACCAGCGGCACGGCCAGCGCGGTCAGCTTCAGCCAGTACTGGAACGCCTGGACGAGCGTGATGCTGCGCATGCCGCCCGCCAGCACGTTCACCGCGACGACGACGGTGATCAGCAGCGGGCCCGCCCACACCGGCGCGCCGGTCACCGTGCGCAGCACCAGCCCGGCGCTCTGGAACTGCGGCATCATGTACAGCCAGCCGATCAGCACCACCAGCACGCTGGTGACGCGGCGCACCGCCATCGACTCCAGCCGCGCCTCGGCGAAGTCGGGCAGGGTGTAGGCGCCGGAGCGGCGCAGCGGCGCCGACACCAGCATCAGCAGCACCAGGTAGCCGCCCGTCCAGCCGACCGGCAGCCACAGCATGTCGGCGCCGAACGCCAGGATCAGCCCGGCCACGCCCAGGAACGAGGCCGCCGACAGGTACTCCCCGCCGATCGCCGAGGCGTTGCGCAGCGGCGTCACCGTGCGGGACGCCACGTAGAAGTCGGAGGTGGTGCGGGAGATGCGCAGGCCGAGCGTGCCGATGAGCACGGTGGCCGCGACCACCACCGCGATCCCGGCCAGGCCGTAGGCGGCGTTCATCACCGGTTCCGCTCGGCCCAGCGGTTGTCGACCAGGTCGGCGAAGTCGCGCTCGTTGCGTTCGGCCTGCCGGACGTACCACCAGCCGCACGCCACGAAGCACGGGTAGGCCAGCCCGCCCAGCAGCACCCACGCCAGCGGCAGGCCCGCCACCCGCTGCTCGCGCAGCTCCGGCACCAGCATGAACAGCACGGGGAGCCCGCCGAGCACGACCGCCAGCACCGCGCACAGCCGCACCGCGAGCCGCAGCTGGGCCTGCAGCAGCGAGCGCATGTACGCCTCGCCGAGCCCGGTCTGCTCGTCGATCTCCCGCGTCACCGGGTGCCGCAGCCGCCGGGAGGCCCGGGTGCGGGGCCCGGTCACCCGCGTCCGCCCCGGCGCGGGCGCGTCGCCCCGGCCCGCCCGGCCCTCGGGCGGGGACGGCGCCGCGCCGCGCTCGCCCGGTCCGCTCATGTGGGCCGCCGGGCGTTGCGGACCAGCAGATCGCGCAGCTCGCGCACGTGCCGGCGGCTCACCGGCAGCTCGGTGCCGCCGACCAGGATCGTGCAGCGGCCCGAGTCCAGCCGCAGCTCCTCGATGCGCGCCAGCGCCACCAGGTGGCTGCGGTGCACGCGCACGAACCCCGCGTCCCGCCACCGCTCCTCCAGCGCGGCCAGCGGGATGCGCACCAGGTGGCTGCCGGTCGGGGTGTGCAGGCGGGCGTAGTCGCCCTGCGCCTCCACGTACAGCACCTCGGCGGGCGCGACGAACCTGGTCACCCCCGCCAGCTCGACCGGCATCGGCTCCGGTTCGGGACGCGGCGCGCGCCCCCCGCCGCCCGCGGGCGCCCCCGGGGCGCCGGGCCCGCCCGCGGCTCCGTTCTGCGCGACGCGGCGGATCGCCTCGGCCAGCCGCTCCGGCCGCACCGGCTTGAGGATGTAGTCGGTCGCCTTGATCTCGAAGGCGTCGACCGCGTGCTCCTCGAACGCGGTGACGAACACGATGTGCGGGGCGCGGGCGAACTGCGCCAGCACCCGCCCCAGCACCGTGCCGTCCAGTCCGGGCATGCGGATGTCGAGGAACACCGCGTCGACCGGACGGCCCTCGGCCAGCGCCCGGTCGAGGCAGCGCAGCGCGCCCGCCCCGTCCCGGGCGGTGTGCACGGTGCCGATACGCGGGTCGGCCCGGAGCAGATGAACCAGGTCGTCCAGGGCGGGCGCCTCGTCGTCCACCGCCAGGACGCGCAGACCGCCCGGCACTCAGCCTCCCGGTGTCGCACGTCACATCTGGCGATATCGTAGAACGCCCTGTCAACCCGCTTCGGCGGGCTTCGGCCGGGTCTGCCCCTGCCAGCTGGCCGTGACGCCCGGCGCGTACTTGGGCACCCGCACCGTGACCTTCGTCCCGGCGCCGATGCCGGTGTCGACCTCCAGGCCGTAGCCGTCCCCGTACACCTGGCGGAGCCGCGCGTCGACGTTGGCCAGCCCGATGCCCGCCGCGTCCGGCGCCTCCCCGTCGGCGCCGCCCGCCCCGCGCTCCCCGGCCAGGACGCGGCGCAGCCAGTCGGGGTCCATGCCGACGCCGTCGTCCTCCACGCTGATCACGCAGTCCGACCCGGCGTCCTCGGCCACGATCGTGATCCGCCCCGGGCCGGACCGGTCCTGCAGGCCGTGCCGGACGGCGTTCTCCACCAGCGGCTGCAGGCACAGGAACGGCACCGCCACCGGCAGCACCTCCTGCGCGATCCGCAGCGTCACCCGCAGGTCGTCGCCGAACCGGGCGCGCTGCAGCAGCAGGTACCGGTCGATCGAGCGCAGCTCCTCGGCCAGCGTGGTGAAGTCGCCGTGCCGGCGGAAGGAGTAGCGGGTGAAGTCGGCGAACTCCAGCAGCAGCTCGCGGGCCCGCTCGGGGTCGCTGCGCACGAACGCGGCGATCGTGGTCAGCGAGTTGTAGATGAAGTGGGGGGAGATCTGCGCCCGCAGCGCCCGCATCTCCGCCTCCATCAGCAGCGTCCGCGACCGGTCCAGCTCGGCCAGCTCCAGCTGGGCGTCCACCCAGCGGGCCACCTCCTCGGCGGCGCGGATCAGCCCGGCGGGCACCTCCTCCCCGTAGACGGCCAGCGTGCCCACCACCCGGTCGTCGGTGGTCAGCGGCACCACCGCGGCCCGCCGCACCGGGCAGTCCAGGCGGCCGCAGTCCACGCCGTCCGGGCCGAGCACCCGCACCCGCCCGCCGTCCAGGGTGCCCGAGGCGTGGTCGAGCGCCTGCGCGGCGTGGTGCTCGCCCGCCCCGTCCCAGGCCAGCACCCGCTCCCCGTCGGTGATCGCCAGCGCGGCCGAGCCGAGCAGGGCGCGCAGGTGCGGCGCCGCCTTCTGCGCGCCCGGCCCGGTCAGCCCCGCGCGCAGCGCGGGCGCCGCGCGCGAGGCGGTGTGCAGGGTCTCGAAGGTGGCGCGCTGCGCCGGTCCGCCCAGGTCCCCGGGGCGTCCGCGGGCCCGCCACCACAGCAGCACCGGCACCCACGTGAGCGTGAGGGCCGCGACCACCGCGATGACGACGTCCATGCCGCCACGCTAACCCGGCTCACGGCACCGACGCCGCATCGCGCAGCCGGCCGAGCACCTCCAGGCGGCCGTCCTCGCGGATCCGCCGGGTCGCCTCCCGCTCGGGGTAGGAGCGCATGAACGTCTTGGTCAGGTGGGTGCCGTAGTGCAGCCGGCCGCCGCCCTTGAGGGGGCGCAGCTCGGCCTCGAAGCTGGGCTCGTGGAAGTAGGTCAGCGCGTACCGGTCGCGTTCCGCCGACGCGACCCGGTGCCAGGTAGACGGCAGCGCGCTCCCGGTGAGGAAGCCCATGACCTCGCCGGGGAACACGGCCAGCGTGCACGGCTCGGGCCGCACGAACGACCACGCCTCGCCGCGCCCGTCCATGGGCCGCCGCACGTACAGCCCGCCGGTCTCGTCCAGCGCCGCCATCGCCAGCAGGCCGTGCACCGGGTGGGCGACCGGGCCGCCGCCGGCGCGGGCGGGCAGGCGCAGCGCCCGCATGTGGTGCCAGCCGTCGGCGGTCAGCCGGGTCAGCGCGTCGCCCGGCAGGCCGAGGCCGAGCGCCACCAGCCGCAGCAGCCGGTCGCCGATGCCGCCGAGCTCGTCCATGAACGCCCGCATGGCCAGCCGGTACTCCAGGTCGGGCCAGGGCACCGGGCCGTGGCAGGGCCAGCGCTCGCGGACCCGGATGTCGCCCTCCGGCACGTCCTTGCAGACGGTGAACACCTCGGCGCCGCCGTCCTCGCAGGCGACGTAGCCGCTGTAGCTGAGCGGGCTGACGTGCCGCGCCTTGTACTCCAGCGGCATGGAGAAGAACCGCCGCGCCGCCGTGATCGCGGTGACGGTGCGCTGGGCCTGGACGGGGTCGACGGCGACCTGGACGACCCCGTCGCGCCGCCATGCGCCGATCATCTCGTGGCCTAGCCGCACGTCGGACGGCTCGCCGCCGACCGCCGCCGGTAGCAGGAACGTGGTGAGCATCTGGGGATCCTCTCTCGGGGTGGGGCCTGGGCGGGGTGCCCCCGAATCGCCCGTCCCGCATGCCATCTAGGCCGACCCGCCGCGCCGCGTCATCCGGTTCGGCGGGCGCATTCGGCCAGCGGACCGGCCCGGTCGGCCAGTGGCCGCGCCCCGTCCGCCCAGCGGCCCGATCCGTACGGCCAGCGGCGGGACTTGATCGGCGCGCCGCCACCCCGTGAGATGGGATCCATGACCGGCAGACTGCTCGCGATCAGCGACCTTCACGTGGGGCATCCGGAGAACCGCGAACTGGTCGACGGACTGCGTCCCGGGTCCCCCGACGACTGGCTGATCGTCGCGGGCGACGTCGCCGACCGCTTCGCCGACGTGCGCTGGGCCCTGGCCACCCTGCGCGCCCGCTTCGCCAAGGTCGTCTGGTCCCCCGGCAACCACGAGCTGTGGACGCCGCCGGGCGACCCCGTCACCCTGCGCGGCGAGGAGCGCTACCTGGCCCTCGTCGAGATGTGCCGCGAGCTGGACGTCGCCACCCCCGAGGACCCCTACCCCCTCTGGCGGGGCGAGGGCGGCCCGGTGTTCGTCGCGCCGCTGTTCCTGCTGTACGACTACACGTTCCGCCCGGAGGGCACGTCGACCAAGGAGCAGGCCCTCAAGGCGGCCTACGAGGCGGGGGTCGTCTGCACCGACGAGAAGCTGCTGCACCCGGACCCGTACCCCGCCCTGGACGCCTGGTGCCACGCCCGCCTGGCCGCGACCGAGAAGCGGCTGACCGGCCTGGAGCACCCCACCGTCCTGATCAACCACTGGCCGCTGACCCGCGACCCCACCCGCGTGCTGTGGTACCCGGAGTTCGCCCTGTGGTGCGGCACCGAGCGCACGGCCGACTGGCACGTCCGGTTCCGCGCGGCCGCCGTCGTCTACGGCCACCTGCACATCCCCCGGACGATGCGGCACGACGGCGTGCGGTTCGAGGAGGTCTCGGTCGGCTACCCCCGGGAGTGGCGCCCGCGCGGCACGGGCACCCCCGGCGCCCGCCAGATCCTCCCCGAACCCGCCGCCTAGGTGGTGGGGTACGCGGGGCCGGCCATCCGGGCGATGTCCTCGCCGGCCACCCCCCGCAGCCGGTCCGCCAGATCGGTCAGCGCCCGGCTGGCGGCCAGCTCGTCCCCGATCTCGGGCACCGGCCGGTCGATCGGGTTGCGCCGCGCCTGCCCGTACCCCGTCACGGTGACGCTGCCCCCCGCGTTCAACACGGCCCGAGCCCGCGTCTCGGTGTCGTCGTCGCTCTCCCCGATGAAGATGTCGACGTTCCAGTGCTTGGCCTTCATCACCAACCCCCCGCACACAGACCACCCCGCCGCAAAACGCCACGAATCTCGCATACCCACCCCGTCCCCCTCAAAGCAGCCCGTTTCCTAGCAGCCTCGCCCCAGGCCGCACCCGCCGTCGACCCCGTGTCCGACGGGTCCCAGGAGGCCCGAGCACGCCGACCAAAGCCCCGGCAAGCAACAGGAACCGGCCACTCCGGGCAAAGCCGCGGCAAGAAGATCAGCCGCAGGCGGCCCCCGCAACCACGCAGGCTCCGGACGGAAAGGAAGGACAACCGCCCAAGCGAAGGCGAAAGCGAACACGCAGCGGCACCGGCCGCCGCGGGTGACGCACCCTGACGCAAGAGGAAAACCAGCCAGAGAGCGGCAGTCAGCCCCACACCACCACAGAGAAATCCTCGAAGGGGGGGTGAAAAGACGCTCGCCCCCAGCAAGCTGCGTCGAACACAAGGGCATGCGGCGGATCCGCACGCAAGAGCGAACCGCGACCAGGGGATTCCGGAGAGTCGCCATCCGCCGACACCGAGGAAGCACCGAGCCCGAAGTGCTGCGAACCACACTGAACAAAGGGGCGAACCCACAGAAGCCCTCATGGGACGGAGAGACCCGCCCAAGCGAAGTCACGGCGAGCAAAGGGACGAGTCCGCAGGAAGAAGATCCGCCAAGCACCCCAGGGAGACCGGCGAGAGGACTGCCCGAGCGACGTCCCGGCGAAGCCGCGGCGAGCAAGAGGGGCGAAGCCGCAGGAAAGAGCGAACCGCGACCACCGAAGGAGCACCCGGCCCGAAGTGCGGCGAAGCCACACCGAGCAAAGGGAGCAACCCGCAGGAAGAAGACCAAGGAGAGAAGACTGCCCGAGCGACGTCGCGGCGAAGCCGCGACAAGCAAAGGACGAGGCTGCGGGAAAAGCCCAGCCGGGGGCGGCGAGCGTCCAACGCGAGCCGCAGCCGGGGGTTCCGGGGGTCGCCCCCCGGGCAAACACCAAGGGAGCGCTCAGCGCGAAAGTGCGGCAGAGCCGCACTGAGTAGGGATGACCCAGCTCCCGCGACTGGACTCGAACCAGTAACCTGCCGGTTAACAGCCGGACGCTCTGCCGATTGAGCTACGCGGGATCGCGCGGTCTTCCAGGGGCTTCCCTGGCCGACGGCGTCTAGGTTAGCGCATCCGGGGACCTGTTCGCGCAGGCATATCCGGTGGGGAGACTGGGGCGGCCGTGGACGGGTATGCCGTGCGACACGATCCTCTACACCGGGGGTGGGCATGAAGTACCGAGCGACGTTCATCGCGGGTGCCGCGGTCGGCTACGTCCTGGGCACCAGGGCGGGGCGCGAGCGGTACGAGCAGATCAGGCGGATGACGCGGCGGCTGATGGAGAACCCGACCGTGCAGGAGACGGCGGGGCTGCTGCGGGCGCGCGGCGAGGAGCTGGCCGGGGCGGCCAAGGGCAAGGCCGGGGAGCTGGCCGGGGCGGCGCAGAAGCGGATGCCGGGGCAGCACCACGGCGCGGAGCCGCCGGTGGACCACCGCGATCCCCGGCGGGAGCCGTCCGCGCCGCAGTGACGCGGCGACGACGGCACCGGTGACGGCGTCACAGGCCCGTCTGGCGGCGCAGGTCCTCCAGGATCTGCTCGGCCTGGGCGCGCAGGCCCGGGTCGGAGGGGTCGAGTCCGGCCTCGAAGACCAGGGTCCAGCGCACGTCGCCGCCGCCGGGCGGGCGCCGTCCGGCGATGCGGACGGTTCCGCCGCCGGGCAGCCGGGCGTGTCGGCTGACCACGATGGTGGCGGTGACGCGTTCGCGGACGGTCTCGGGCACCGAGCCGGGGTCGGGCAGCCGGACGCGGTATTCGGGGCCGCCGCCGGTGGTGTGGACGTGGAGGTGGCCGTCCTGCCAGGACGCCTGGTCGATGCGCTCCCACGGCAGCCGGTGGAAGCCGCCGGAGGCGGTGGGCAGGTGCAGGGCCGCGGACGTGGCGACGACGTAGGAGCCGCCCCGGGTGGCCGCCGAGGCGAGGGGGCGTTCGCCGCGTTCGAGGGCGAGGGCGTCGCGGATCTCGTCGGGCAGGCGGCCCGGGCGCAGGGCCGCGGCCGCGCGTCGTAGGCGCATGATCCCACGGTAGGCGATCAGCGGCTCAGGCGGCGCGGGGTGCGCGGCGGGCGCCCAGCAGGTCCAGGACGAGGGCGGCCGACCAGCTGCAGTCGTGGCCGCCGCGGCCGGTGCCGTCGAACGGGTCGAAGTACTCGCGGAAGCCGGACTGGCGCACCAGGCGCATGGTGGCGCCGTAGAGCAGGTCGGCGACGACGGTGAGGCCGTGGCCGAGGGCGCCGTACCACAGCAGCCAGTTGGTGTTGACCCAGGTGGGGCCGCGCCAGTAGCCGCCGCGGTCGAACGAGGGCGCCTGGATGTCGCAGGTCGGGACGGGGTATCCGGCGGCTCCGGCGAAGCGGGCCGACAGCAGCAGGTCGACCAGGGCGCGGACGGCGTGGGCCGGCAGGTCGGGGTCGAGCAGGGGGCCGAACGAGGCGACGGTGACGGCGGGCAGCAGCCGGCCGCCGCGCAGGTCGCGGGCGCGGAAGCAGCCGGTGTCGCCGTCCCAGAGCCGGTCGAGCAGGGCGCGGTGGACGCGCTGGGCGGTCTCGCGGTGCGGCACCGGGTCCCCGCCGATGATCTCGGCCATCTCGGCGAGGGCGTGGGTGGAGGCCAGGTAGGTGGCGTTGACGAGGGGGTCTTCGACGGCGAAGGGGTGGGCGTCGCGCAGGTATTCGTCGCGGTAGCCGGCGCCGCGCAGCAGGGTGACGAGCCGTACGTAGCGGTCGTAGTCCTCGCCGGTGGGCTGGCCGCGGGGGACGCGGTCGGGCGCGTAGGCGACGGGCGGCAGTTGCAGGGCGCCGAGGGGCCCGTCCCAGGCGGGGCTGTTGTCCAGGCCCGATTCCCAGGGGTGGCAGATGGCGACGAGCCCTTCGGCCCCCAGGTCGCGGCAGCGGGCCAGGTAGCGGTGCTGGGCGACGAGCATCGGGTAGAGGCGGGCGAGGAAGGCGCGGCTGCGTTCGGCGTCGGCGGGGCCCGCGGACTCGTGCAGGCGCAGGGCGGCCAGGGCGTGCAGCGGGGGGTGGGTGATGCCGGAGGTGGGGACGCCCCGGGGGGCGGCGTCCTGCAGGTCGCTGCGCCACAGGTCGGGCCCGGGGAAGTAGGCGTGCCGGGGCATGCGGGTGTTGAAGACGATGTGCGGCAGCAGGCCCGTGGCCCACTGGCCGCGGAACAGCGACAGCAGTTCGCGTTCGGCGCGGTCGCGGCGGTGCCTGGCCAGGCCCATGCTGATGAACGCCGAGTCCCAGGCCCACTGGTGCGGGTACAGGGCGGGCGACGGGATGGTGCCCGTGCCCGTCCAGTTGGCGTCCAGCACCCGGGCCGCCGCCTTCCACAGCGTCGTCTCGTCGCCGTTCAGCCGGGTGCCCATGAGCTAAGCGTGACCTCCCGATCGCGTTCTGGCCACCCTCGAAAAGGGGATGCCGCGCCTCGACGCATCGAGGGATACCGCGATTGTGGGCCTTCTCAGCGGCCGCGGCGACCCCCGGGCGGGGGATGTCCTCCCACGTCCCGGCGGGGGTGCGCGGTGGCCGGTCACAGCGTGCGCCAGGGGGCGGAGGGCCGGATCGGAGGGGCGTCGGCGGTGGCGCGGGCCAGGAGCCAGGCGGCGATCTCCTCGCCCGCGGCGATGCCCTGGGCGGCGGTCACGGCGGCGTGGGGGGCCGTCCAGCCGGTGTCGTGGAGTTCGCCGTGGGCGGGGCGGATCGCGGCGTCGGCGGCGGCCAGCAGCTCGGCGTCCAGGAGGGAGTCGCCGGCGGCCAGCATCGCGTCGGCGCCGACGCGGCGGGCGACCTCGGCGGCCGCGGCGGACTTGGTGAGCGGCTCGGGCAGGCAGTAGATCTTGCGGCCCTGCAGGGAGGTGCGCCAGCCGCGGGCGGCGCACCAGCCGGCGAGGTCGTCGAACCAGCCGGGCGGCAGCGCGGCCCGGTCCACCACCAGGTAGGCGAACAGGTCGGATGCGACGCGCCGTTTCAGGACGAACTCGCCGGTGGCGGCGGCGAGGTGGGCGCGAATTTCCGCCAGGGGGGCGCGTCCGTCGGCGACGCGGGTCCGCACGGCGGCGGCCCAGTCGGGGTCGTCCACGCCGTCCACGAGGATGTGGCCGCCGTTGGCGCAGATCGCGTACGCGGGGGGCTTGTCCAGCAGGTGGACGCGGGCGTACTGCTCGGGTGTGCGGGTCGTCACGGGGACGAGGGCGGCCGTGCCCGCCAGCGCCTGCAGGTCGCGGGCGGCGGTCTCGGTGACGTAGGACAGCGGGGCCGCCCGGTACAGCTCCACGCACAGCAGCCGCGGCAGGTCGGCGTCGCGGCCCCGCAGGCCGAGCGCCGCCGCCGAGTAGATCAGGGTGCGGTCCAGGTCGGAGCACACCAGGACGCCGTTCACTGGGCGCGTCCCTTCGCGAAGCGGGGGTGGATGAGGCCGACGCAGGCGTACGGGAGGGACGCCGGGTCCACCTCGACCACGGGGACGCCGCGTTCGGCGGCCAGCAGCCGGATGTGCTCCAGCTCGGCCCCGGCGCCGGCGCGCGCCAGGACCTTCCACGGGACGCGGCGCAGCAGCACCCGCGTGGTCTCCCCCACGCCCGGCTTGACGAGGTTGAGATCGTCGACGCCGTGTTCGGCGCCGACGCGGCGGACCGCCGCCCAGCCCGACCAGTCGGCGGCGCGGGCGGCCGCGCGGTCGGCGGCGAGCTCCTCGGCGGCGTCCTCGGCGACCCGTTCGGCGACGTCGGGGAAGCGGGCGCACACCGCGTCGAGGAACACCGCCGACACGTCGTCGGCGGCGAGTTCGGCGTAGAACTTGGCGCCGTGGTAGTCGCCGGGGCCGATCAGCCGGTCGTTGAGGACGGTGCGGCTGACCAGTCCCGAGACGGTGGAGTTCAGGCAGGCCGAGGGGATGAGGAAGTCGTCGCGGGTGCCGTGCAGGGGGGTGCAGCGGCCGGGGTCGGCGAGCACGGCCAGGTCGGCGGGGAAGCGGACGCCGGTGGCGGCGGCGTGCGCGTCGAGCGCGGCGGTCAGCTCCCGGCGGATGGCGCCCTTGCCCGTCCACCCGTCCACGAACATGATCCGGGCCGGGTCGTGGTGCTCGGCCAGGTGGCGCAGGGCGACGGTGTCGATGCCGCGGCCGCGGACGATGCTGATCGAGTAGTGCGGCAGGTCCAGGCCGTGCGCGAACCGGGCCCAGCGGCGCGCCAGGATCCCGACCGGGGTGCCCGCGCGGGCCAGCGACACCAGCACCGCGCCGGGGCCGCGCGCGGCCAGGACCAGCTCGGTGACCAGTCCGACGGCGTGGGCGACGCGCTCGGCCGATTCCTCCAGGGCCCGGTGGAACAGCCGCCGGTACTCGGGGCCGGGCTGGTACTCCACCGGCAGCGACTCGGCGTAGTGGGCGCGGCCCGCCTGGATCGCCGCCTCGCGTTCCTCGGTGGGGGCCTCCAGGCGGACGCCGGACAGGTCCTTCAGCAGCCAGGCCACGTCCTCGGCCGGGTAGCTGCCGAAGTCCGGGCCGTGCAGCGGCGCGGGGGTCATCTGCTCTGCCTCCGATGGGCGGGGACGGTCACCAGCAGCACGTCGGCGATCTCGGCCAGGCGGGGCAGCAGCCCGGCGGCCAGGGCGGGGGTGTCGCCGGCGTCGTCGACGACCAGGACGATCGCGTCGAAGCCGCGCGCGACGTTGTAGGCGTAGCGTTCGCCGGGGCCGTCGGCGGGGTCGTCGTGGGCGGGGAACACCAGCCGGGTGCGGATGGCGTAGCCGGGGTCGTCGACGGCCAGCACGGGCGAGCGGGTCGTGGTCGAGTAGCGGACCCGCAGGTCGGGCCGGGCGTCGGCGAGGGCCTCGGCCAGCCGCAGCGGCGCGTACATCAGCTCCTCGAAGCCGAGCACCAGCACGCGGCGCCGCCCGGCGGGCAGGGCGTCCGCCAGGCGGCCGGCCATGGCGGGCAGCTCCTTGCCGAGCCGCCGGCCGTCGGCTGGGCGGAAGCCGTGCCGGCCTCCGTCGGGCAGGTCGTCCGGCCAGCCGATGTCGACGCGGCGTACGGCGTGCGCAGCGCCTTCCGTACGGCGCTCATCGTGCGACAGCGAGGCGACGAGGCGCTGTCCGGCCGGGAGGATGCCTGCGGGCAGTTCGACGCGGCCTGCGGCCAATGAGACGGTCTCGATGCGGGCGCCCAGTTCGGCTGCGAGGGCCCGCGTCATCGCCCGCGCGCGGTCGTCCCGCAGATCGACCAGCGCGGCGATGATGTAGTGCCGCCGAGGGCGTACGGCGTGCAGCGCGCGGATGGTGTTGAGCGCCGTGGTGCCGGTGGACAGCTCGTCGTCGACCAGCACCACGGGGGCGTCGCAGCCGAACGCCAGGGGGTCCGCCGGCAGTATCAGGTGGCTGGTGGCGTGGCTGTGCTCCTCCTCGAACGCGCCGTAGGGGGTGAAGCCGGGGACGGGGCGCCGCGTCGAGTGCAGGTAGTAGGCGTCGCCCAGGGCGTCCGCGACCGAGTGCCCCAGGGCCGTTGCCGTTTCGGCGTACCCGAACACCACGGCCTGCAGGGGCGCATGCGGCTCCTTGTGCGCGTCCCGCAGCGCCGCGGCGGCGCCGTCCTGGTGGGCCAGCGCCTCCGCGAGCAGGGCGGCCCCCAGCGGCTCGGGGCGCAGGCGCGCGCGGACGAGGCGTCCCAGCAGCAGCCCCGCCCCGTACACCAGGCGCGGGTCGGTGGGCACGTGCTTGCCCAGCACCGACGACACCAGCAGGTGCGCGCGGCGCGGATTGCGCCGCACCGCCAGCCCCACCAGGTCCGCCAGCCCCACCCCGGCCGGCCGCTCCCGGTCGACGAGCCGCACGCCCAGGCGCGCGGCGACCCACTCCCCCGGCCAGACGCGCCCGGGGCTCCCTCCCCCGGTGGTCACCGGCGGCTCGCCGCTTCCAGCAGTTCCACGAACGTGACGCCCTCGGCCGCCACGCCGAACACGCGGGCCCGCATCATGAGCCGCTCGGCCCACGCCCGGTGCGGCTTGGCCTCGTTCATCTTGTTGGCGTAGGTGCTGGCCATGGCGCCGCCCCCGGTCACCCGGAGGATGTCGGCGGCGTCGCAGTACTCCTCGTGGGTGACGACCGACAGTGCGTGCACCGCCGCGACGTGGCTGGGGTGGATGACCGTCTTGCCGATGAGCCCGTTGGCCTTGTCCAGGTGCACCTCGCGGATCAGCCCGTCCAGGTCGGAGGTGATGAGCCGCTCCCGCAGCGGGGCCGCGCGCTGCCGCTCGAACGGCGACTGCCGCAGCTGCGGCTTGAACATCCGCTCGCCCGCGGAGAAGTACTCCCACACCGGGCCGGTCACCACGTATCCGGTGCCGTCGGCGCGGCCGAGGATGTTGACGACGTCGGAGATGGCGTCGGCGACCGGGCGGATGTCGTAGATGGTCAGGTCCGGGGGGCGGCGCAGCCCGTAGGCCGCGGACAGGTCGGTCGCGCCCAGCCGCACCGCCAGCACCCGGTCGCGGTGCTTGGCCAGCAGCCGCGCCACGTCCTGCAGCAGGTCGGCGCGCGTCTCGCGGTGGATCGCCTCGCGGCTCTCGATCACCGGCATGGCCAGCAGCCGCCGCCCGGTGCGGGCCGCGGTGTCCTCCAGCGCGTCCAGGAACGCGCCGCCGGAGGCCGCGGTGAACTTCGGCAGGACGAACCCGGTCACCAGGTCGGCGGCCGGGCCCAGCCGGTCCACCAGGTCGCCGATCTGCTCGGCGGCCCGCACCCGGATGAACAGCAGGGGGATGCCGGGGCCGCGGCGCGAGCGGCCGTTGCCGCGGCCGCGGGCGGCGTCTCCGGGCTCGTCGTCGGCCGCGCCGGCGTCGCGGTCGTGCAGTTCGCGGAACGCCCGGACGGTGTTGGCCTCGGCCGCGGGCACGTCGGCGTCGGCGATGGCGTCCTCCAGGCAGACCACCATGCTGGCCACGCCGCGCCGGGCCGCCTTGACGATGTCGTGCGCCAGGGCCGGGCGGGTGCCCGGGCAGTACAGGGTGGCGCCGAGCGCGACCGCCAGCACGTCGGGGTCGTCGTGCCGGCCGAAGGGCCGAGGGTGCCGGTAGAACAGGTGCTTGCGATGCCCGATGTCGATGTGGTCGAAATGACGCACGCCGGGTCCTTCCCCATCGCCGAAAGGGCCCCGCCCTCGCCGTGTCCCACGCCGCACGGGCGCCGGCGAACGGGCCTTGGGCCGCCGCCGTTTCGGACGCCCACGGACACTTCAGAGTATGTCCGCCAACGAGTGGAACCGACGATACGTTCCCGTCCGTCCCCGCACGGGCGTGAAACGCGTCCCCGGCGCGCCCGCGCGTGCCGAACACGTGCCGAACACGTGCCGAACACGGCGGCCGGGCGCGCCGCCGTGAAACGGCGCGCGCCCGGCCGTCGGTGCCCGTCGGTGCGCCCGCCCGTCACAGGTGGGCGGCGACCGCCGGGAGGAGGTGCTGGAAGGTGCGGCCGGTGGCGGCCGCGCCGATGGCGGTCATCGCCCAGCCGCCGCCGTCCCGGGAGACCTTGGCCATGATCTGGGCGTTGTGCCGCCCCGAGCCGCTCAGCTCGTAGCGGGCGATCTCCTGGCCGGTGGTCTCGTCGACCAGCCGGCAGAAGGCGTTCTGGATCTGCGAGAAGTCCTGGCCGGTGAAGGAGTTGACGGTGAACACCAGCTGGGTGATGTTCGCCGGGACGGCGGTCAGATCGACGTTGATGACCTCGTCGTCGCCCTCCCCCTCGCCGGTCAGGTTGTCGCCGGTGTGCAGCACCGAGCCGTCCCTGCTGCGCAGCTGCCGGAACCAGACCGAGTCGACCAGGTTCCCGGCGGCGTCGAACAGCAGGCAGGAGGCGTCCAGGTCGATGGACTGCGGCCTGGAGCGGCCGAACAGCCCCTTGCGGGGCGCCGCGTCCCAGCCCAGGCCCATCTTGACGCGGGTCAGTCCGCCTCCCCCCGGTTTGGTCAGGGAGACCTTCTGCCCCTTCTGCAGCGAAATCGACATCATCGGCTCCTTCGCGTGAGCGGTGCGGGGTGCGGACCGGACCCGCCCGGCGTTCCTGCTTGACGGACCTGGACGGGACGGATCTGGGCGGACGTGCGGACTCAGACCTTGCTGGAGTGCAGCTCCTTGTCCCCGCTCGGGCCGGACGCGGCGCCGGCGCCGTCGCGCCGGTTGCGCAGGACCGAGGACAGGAACGCGGCGATGATCAGTCCGGCGCCCAGCCCGCCGGTGATCCACTCGGGCACGTGGTGGCCGACGCCGAACAGCATGCACACCGCCAGCGCGCCGATCGCCCAGTGCGCGCCGTGCTCGAGGTAGACGTACTCGTGCAGGGTGCCCTTGCGGACCAGGAACACCGTCAGCGACCGGATGTACATGGCGCCGATGCCCAGGCCCAGCGCGATCACGATCGGGTCGGTGCTGATGGCGAACGCGCCGATGACGCCGTCGAAGGAGAACGAGGCGTCCAGCACCTCCAGGTAGAGGAACAGGAAGAAGCCCGCCTTGCCGGTGGCCAGGGCCAGCTCGCTCGGGCCGCCGCGGCGCGCGGGCTCGGCCGCCTGCTGCGCGCCCTCCGCGGCCTCGTCCTCCTCCTCGTCGTCCTCGCCGGCCTCGGAGAACAGCTCGCCCAGCCCGTTGACCAGGATGTAGGTCAGCATGCCGAGCACGCCGGCGATCATCACCTCGCCCGGGTTCTCGGCGAAGTAGTGGGCGACCGCCACCAGCGCGCCGCCCGCCACGACGACCGCGAGCTGGTTCAGCTTGCCGATGCGGGCCAGCGGGGCCTCCAGCCACGGCAGCCACTTCTCGGCCCGTTCCTCGAAGACGAACTCCAGGAAGAGCATCATGAGGAACATGCCGCCGAACGCCGCGATCATCGGGTAGGCGTCGCGCATCAGCTCGTGGTAGCGATGCGAGTCGTGCAACGCCAGGTCGAACGCCTCGAGCGGGCCGAGCGACGCGGTGATCCCCACGATGACCAGCGGGAACACCAGCCGCATACCGAACACGGCGATGGCGATGCCGACGGTCAGGAAGATCTTCTGCCAGAACGGGTTCATCCGCTCCAGCACCTTGGCGTTGACGACGGCGTTGTCGAAGGACAGCGAGATCTCGAGTACGGCCAGCACGGCCACCAGCGCCAGGCCCAGGCCGCCGTCGTACAGCAGCGCGGCGATCAGGCCGAGGATCGTGACGGCGAAGGACCACCCGAAGGTGCGAAGAATCATGCGCGTGTTTCTGCTCGTTGGGGGGAACCGACGATCGGAGCCGGACCGGCCGCGGCCGGCGGCTCAGCCGACATTGACACCGAAGTCCATGGCGATGCCGGCGAGGCCGGAGGCGTAGCCCTGGCCGACGGCGCGGAACTTCCACTCCCCGCCCCGCCGGTACAGCTCCCCGAAGACCATGGCGGTCTCGGTGGAGGCGTCCTCGGTGAGGTCGAACCGCGCCAGCTCACTGCCGTCGGCGCGGTTGACGATTCGGATGAAGGCGTTGCGGACCTGTCCGAAGTTCTGCCCCCGCGCGTCGGCCTCATAGATCGACACCGGGAACACGATCCGCTCGCAGCCCGCGGGGACGGCGGTCAGATCGACGTTGATGACCTCGTCGTCGCCCTCCCCCTCGCCGGTCAGGTTGTCCCCCGTGTGCTCCACCGAGCCGTCGGGGCTGCGCAGGTTGTTGAAGAAGACGAAGTGCTGGTCGGACAGCACCTTGCCGTCGGGCCCCAGCATCAGCGCGCTGGCGTCCAGGTCGAAGTCGGCGCCGGTGGTGGCCCGCACGTCCCAGCCCAGGCCCACGGCGACGGCGGTCAGGCTCGGCGCGGCCTTGGTCAGCGAGACGTTGCCGCCTTTGGCGAGTGACACACCCATGGTCGGTCCACTCCCTCGGAGACTCGTTGATCAGAACTTCACGCCGAATGTCCATGGCGCTGCCGGCCGCCGGGCGGACGCCCGCCCGACCGCGCGCGGCCCGTGCCCGGCCGCGGCCCGGAGGGCCTCGCCGGTCACCGGGGCCGCCGGGAGACCGCTGGGGAAGGAGGTGCCGCTTCCGCTGCGACTGACGCCCACGCTGCCTCCTGATCGCTGGCTGCCGGCGCCGATGCGCGCCGCGCCGTCTCGACGCTTCGCTATACCGACGTTGCAGTGATGCTATCCGTTCCCCGCGTTCCGCTCGGCCCCCCGGGTGCCGCCGGAACGCAACCGGCGGAAGGTGTACAGGACGGGCGGCTGAGCGAGACTGGAGCGGAGCGAAGGGAGGGCACCGTTGCTGGGAGCGGGGGACGCCCGCCGGCGAGGCCGGGGCGCGCAGGCGGCGGACGCGGCGGTCCAGGCCAGGGACGCGGCCGCCGCGGCGTTCTACGACATGGACCAGGCGCAGAAGTACGTCGAGGGCCGCGTGACGCTGTTCGCGGACCTGGACGGCGCGGCCGCCGCCCCGGTCCGCACGGAGTTCGACGGGCTGAGCCGCGAGGCCGACGCCGCCGCCTCCGCCTACATCGCCGTCGTCGACGCGCACGACCTGGCCGCGGACCGCACGCCCGCCGAGTACGACGCGGCCCGCCGCGCCTTCCTGGCCGTCACCGACCGGCTCAGGGAGGTCACCGGCCGGCTCAACGCCTTCGCCGAGCGGCTCGCCCCGCGGATGCGCCGCCTGGAGGCGGCGCTCGACCGGCTGCCGCCGCGGCTGGCCGCCGACCGCGCCGCGGTCGCCGCCGCCGACGCCGCCGTGGCCCGGGCGCGCCACGCGGGGTTCGACGCCGCCGGACCGGAGGCGCAGCTGGCCCGCGCCCGCGAGGCGCTGGCGCTGGTGGGCTCGCCGGGGCTGGGCGGGCTCGGCCTGGCCGGGGCGATGGAGAAAGCCGAGGAGGTGCGGCGGCTCGCCGACCGCGCCCGCGAGGCCGCCGAGGAGCTGCCCAAGCAGGCCGAGAAGGTGCGCAACGGCATCACCTCGGTGCGCACCCGGGTGGACGTGGTGGAGGGCCGCGTGGAGGCGGTGCGGCAGGCCATGCGGCAGCTGCTGCGCGGCTACTCGCAGGCGTGCTGGCAGGATCTGCGGGGCGCGCCGGAGGCCGTCGAGGCGGGCGTGGAGCGGGCCCGCGAACGGCTCGCCGAGGCGACGGCGCACGCGGGCCGCGCCGAGTGGCGGCAGGCGCAGCAGGCGCTCACCGCCGCCCGCACCGAGCTGAACGCCGCCGACCGCCGCGCCGGGCAGGTGACGGGACGGGTGACGCGGCTGGAGGAGGCCGCCGCCGACCCCGCCAAGCCCGCCGAGAAGGTGCGGTTCGCGGTCCGGGACGCCCAGCGGCTGGCGGTCGCCGCGCCGGGCGGCCCGGCGCCGCACCACGCCCGCGCGCTGGACGCCCTGGTGGAGCGGCTGGAGAAGGCGCCCTCCCTGCTGACCGGCCCCCACCCCGACTACTGGGGGTACCTGCGGGAACTGGACGCGATCAAGACGGCGGCCGGCGACGTCGTCACCCGCATCCGCGCCGAACGCGCCGCGGGCGCCTGACCCCGGCGCCTGCGTTCGGGCACGCCGGCCGGAGCCCGGGCCGATGCCCGGACCGGCGGCCGGGCCGGCGCGGCGCGGCGGGTCAGCGGGGGCGGTCGTGGACGCCGATGGTCAGGTTGCGGGCGGCCATGGGCGCTCCGCCCGGCTGGGGGTCCCCGTACGGCGGCATCTGCGGCACGGCCGGGGACTGCTGCGCGACGGCCTGGTCGCGCGGGGCGCCCGCGGCGGGCTCGGCCCACACGGCGGTGCCGTAGGCGCACACCTCGTGGCCGCCCCCGGCGAGCGCGACCGAGTCCATGCGCATGCCCACCACCGCGTTGGCGCCCTTGCGGCGCGCGTCCTCGACCAGACGCTCCAACGCCTGACGGCGCAGCACGGCCAGGCCCGCGCCCGGCTGCTCCCCCGTCACGCGGAACGTGCCGCTGGCACCTCCGTGCGCCCCGGCACGGCCCTGATCGGTCTGCACGGCGACCCCCATGGCCTCGCCGAACGCGCCGCGGATCTCGTGCCCGGCCAGCCCTTCAGTCGTCACGATCAGCATGGCTCCCACCGTAATCCACGGCACACGGGAGCGGACCGATCGGGCCGTTCCGGCATACCTCGCCCCGGCGGGCCGGTGCCCGGGGCCGGGAGCGCCGCCCCCGCCCCCGGGCAGCGGCCGGTCAGTCCAGGTACTCGCGGAGCATCTGGGCGCGCGAGGGGTGGCGCAGCTTGGCCAGGGTCTTGGACTCGATCTGCCGGATCCGTTCCCGGGTCACGCCGAACTCGCGGCCGACCTCCTCCAGGGTGCGGGGATGGCCGTCGGTCAGCCCGAAGCGCAGCTGGATGATGCGCTGCTCGCGGTCCGACAGCGTGCCCAGGATGTCCTCCAGCTGGTCCTGCAGCAGGATGAACGCCGCGGCCTCCATCGGCACCACGGCGTCGGCGTCCTCGATGAAGTCGCCGAGGTCGGAGTCCTCCTCCCCGATGGGCGACTGCAGGGACACCGGCTCCTGGGCGATGCGCTGGATCTCCACCACCCGGGCGGGCGGCAGCCCCATCTCCCGGCCGATCTCCTCTGGGGTGGGTTCGCGGCCGAGGTCCTGGTGCAGCTGGCGCTGCACGCGGACCAGCTTGTTGATGGTCTCCACCATGTGCACCGGGATCCGGATGGTCCGGGCCTGGTCGGCGATGGCACGGGTGATCGCCTGGCGGATCCACCAGGTGGCGTAGGTCGAGAACTTGAACCCCTTTGTGTAGTCGAATTTCTCGACTGCGCGGATCAGTCCGAGATTTCCCTCCTGGATCAGGTCGAGGAACAGCATGCCCCGGCCGACGTAGCGCTTGGCGATGGACACCACCAGGCGCAGGTTGGCCTCGATCAGGCGTTGCTTCGCTCGCGCCCCCTCGCGGGCGAGCAGTTCGAGATCGAGCCGTTCCATCGGGGAGAGGATGGCGGTGTGCCGCAGCTTCTCCTCGGCGAACAGGCCCGCCTCGATCGATTTCGCGAGTTCGACTTCATCTTCTGCCGTGAGCAGCGGTACGCGACCGATCTCCCGCAGGTAGATCCGAACCAGGTCGCTCGTCGGCGCCCGCTTGCCGAGGTCTCCCTCATCCGCTCGCGTGACGTCCTCGGTCTCCTGCGGAGACTCCAGGACCTCTACCCCCTGCTCTGCGAGCATCCGGACGACCCGCTCCAGGGAGTCGTCCGGCAAGTCGGAGCGATCGAGAGCCGCGGCGACGTCGTCGACCGTCACACCGCCGCGCTCTCTGCCGCGCGCGACGAGGTCCGCCACCTGGTCAACCGATGGCGCCTCGCTTGGCAGCACCGAAGGGCCCACGATGACAGTCTGCGGTACGAAGGGCCTAGATCACAGGACCCATTTTCCGGGTCCCGTGACTCACTGGGAGCCAAGCCCGCGCTCGCGCAACTCCCGTCTCTGCTGCTCAAGCGCGACAAGATCGCCGAACAGCCGGTTGTACTCCTCCACCTGCTCGGCCGGATTCAGCCGCGCGAGTTTAGACTTCACATCGGCGATCATGCGCGTGACCTGGCGTTCCTGGATTCGGGCCAGGAGGTCGGCGGCATACCGGTCGTCCGAATCGCCGGCGAACTCGAGAGGCTCCACCGCCAGCCGCGTGATCAGCTCCCTGACCTGCTCGTTCGGCGCGTGGTCGCGCAGCAGGCCGGCCCACTCGGCGGCGCTCACCGGCGCGGTCACGCCGCCCGCGGCCGCGATGACCTGCCGCACCGCCGCGTGCGGCGGCGCCAGGAAGTCCTCGGCGGGGATCTGGTCGAACTCCGGGCCGAGCACCGCCGGCCGCTGCACCGCCAGCTTCAGCAGCTCGCGCTCGCGCCGCACCTCGGGGTCGCTCGGATCGTACGCCTTCCGCCGCGGCGCCGCCGGCCCGGCCGGTTCCCCGGCCCCGGCTCCGCCGCCGGTGCC
>NZ_BAABDO010000061.1:0-39977 GCF_039539665.1 Actinomadura keratinilytica | reverse complement strand
TGTTGTCTTCCTAAGACCGCTTGGGCCTCCGACTTCACCCGGCGCCCGGCGTGCCCGCCGCCTGGCGCCCGGCGGCCGCCGGAGCGCCCTGCGGGAACCCGTGCGGCAGCCCCGGCGGCGCCAAGGCGCCCGGCCCGGGCCGGGGCGCCGCCTGCGGGCCGCCCGGGGCGTACGCAGGGTCCGGCGGCGGCAGGTGCAGACGGGTGTCGGTGGCGGCCGCCTCCGCGCCCTGGTTGAGGATCGCGGTCGGCGCCTCGGGGGCCGCCCCGGCGGCGGGCGCCGGCAGGCTGCCGGCCAGCGTCAGCAGCTGCATCAGCACCTGCTGCGACGACGGCCGCGCGGCCGGGTCCTTGGTCAGGCAGCGGGCGACCAGGCCGCGCAGCGGCTCGGTCAGCGCGCCCAGGTCCGGCGGCAGGTTGAGGATGCGGTGCATGACCGCGGGGATGGAGTCCTGGCCGAACGCGGCGTGGCCGGACGCGGCGTACACCATCGTGGCGCCCCAGGCCCACACGTCGGCCTGCGGGCCGATGGGCCCGCCGGTGATCTGCTCGGGCGCCATGTAGGCGGGGGTGCCGACGGCGGTGCTGGACATGGTGCCGGTGGCGTCCAGCGCCCGGGCGATGCCGAAGTCGATCACCCGCGGCCCGTCCGCGGCGATCAGCACGTTGTGCGGCTTGAAGTCGCGGTGCACCACCCCGGCCTGGTGGATGGCGGCCAGCGCGGTCATCGTCCCGATCGCCAGCCGGTCCAGGTCGCCGCCCGAACGCGGCCCCCGGGCGGCCAGCACCTCCGACAGCGACGGCCCGTCGATGTACTCGCTGACGATGTAGGGCCGGTCGCCCTCCACGTCGGCGTCCAGGATGCGCGCGGTGCAGAACGGCGACACCCGCCGCGCCACCTCCAGCTCGGCGGCGAACCGGGCGCGGGCCTTGGCGTCGCCGCTGAACCGGGCGTGCAGCAGCTTGATCGCCACGCGCCCGCCGCCGTCGTCCTCGGCCAGGTAGACCGAGCCCTGGCCGCCCTCGCCGAGCAGCCCCGTCAGCCGGTAGGCGCCCAGGCGGTCGGGGTCGCCCGGGCGCAGCGGGGCGATCGCCGCCATCGCGGGGCGCCCTTACTGCCGGAACACGGTGCCGTACGCCGCCGCGGTGTCGCTGGAGTCGGACGTCTCGCGCCACTCCCAGCGCAGGTAGATGCCGGTCGACGACGGCGAGAAGGTGATGTAGCCCGGCGCGCACTCGGTCTCCGACTGCCCGCTGAGGGGCGTCTCCCGGTAGACGATCTTGCTGTCGGTGCTCATGCTGCGCTGCAGCGACAGCAGGGTCCGGCAGGTGTTGGAGCCGTTGCTGTAGGTGTAGGTGGCGTTGCCCGCGCTGCGGATCAGGTAGAACCGGGTCTGGAAGGTGGTGCGCCCCGTGCCCGCGCCGGGCTGGTACCCGGTGCCGGTGTAGGTGCCGGTGATGCCGTTCTCGGCGCTGATCGACGCCGACGACGACGGCGACGGCAGCGAGTACGTCGGCGGCGTGTAGGTCGGCGGCGACGGGTCCGGCTCGTCCTCTTCGCTGGACGCCAGCGCCACGATCACCACCACCGCGACCGCCAGCAGCACCAGCACCAGGCAGCCGACACCGATGATCACCGGCGCGGACGACGAGGACGACGACTGCGGGGGCGGCGGCGGATACGCCGGCCCGCCCGGCCCCTGCGGCCTGGGCGGCGCCGCACCCGGGCCGGCGTTGGCCGGCTGGTACATCGGCATCGGCGGCGGGGTGATCGGCTGGGGCGGCGGCGTGCTCGGCCCCGCGTGCCCGGGCCCGGCGTTCATCGGGATCGGCGGCGGCGTGACCGGCTGCGGCGGCGGGCTCTGCCGCGGCGCGGACGGAACCGGCGGCGGCGCCGGCAGCTGCGCGGCGATCCGGGTGCCCTGGTCCAGCAGGTCCTGGCGGCCCGCGGCCGCGCCCGACGGCGCCGCGCCCACGTGCCCCAGCAGGTTCAGCAGCAGCTGGGCCGCCGGGGGGCGCAGCCCCGCGTCCTTGGACAGGCAGCGGCCCACCAGGTCGCGCAGCGGCCCGGCGGGCAGCGCCGACAGGTCGGGCTCGTCGTTGAGGATCCGGTTGATGATCACCGGCAGCGTGTCGGCCTCGAAGGGCGACTGGCCGGTGGCCGCGAACACCATCGTCGCGCCCCAGGCGAAGATGTCGACCGCGGGCGTCAGCGGGGCCCCGGTGAGCTGCTCGGGCGCCAGGTAGCCGGGGGTGCCCACCACCATGCCGGTGGCGGTGACGGCGCTCTCCTGGGAGTTGACGGTGCGGGCGATGCCGAAGTCGACCACCCGCGGGCCGTCCGGCGCCAGCATGACGTTGTTGGGCTTGAAGTCGCGGTGCACGATGCCGGCCTCGTGGATGGCGGCCAGCGCGGTCGCGGTGCCGATCGCCAGCCGCTCCAGCTCCTCGGGCCCGCGCGGCCCGTTGTGCGCCACCACGTCGTGCAGGGACGGGCCGTCGATGAACTCGCTGACCACGTACGGCTGGTCGCCGTGCAGGTCGGCCTCCAGCACCCGGGCGGTGCAGAACGGCTCGACCTTCTGCGCGGCCGACACCTCGCGGTTGAACCGGGCCCGCGCGGACGGGTCGCCGGCCATCGACGAGTGCAGCAGCTTGATCGCCACGTACTCGCCGTCCGGGGCGCGGCCTAGGAAGACCGACCCCTGGCCGCCCGCGCCGAGGCGCCCGACGACCTCGAACCGTCCCAGCGCCCGGGGATCGCCTGGCTCCAGGGGAGCGGCATCCGGCATCTGACCCTCCAGTG
Source organism: Actinomadura keratinilytica (assembly GCF_039539665.1). Lineage (NCBI taxonomy): Bacteria > Bacillati > Actinomycetota > Actinomycetes > Streptosporangiales > Thermomonosporaceae > Actinomadura > Actinomadura keratinilytica. The sequence goes on along the minus strand of NZ_BAABDO010000061.1, from coordinate 37,172 downwards.
ACCGCAGTAGATGTGCCGCGTGGTGAACGCCGGCCCCGTACCGGCCCTCCCGGCGGCGGCCGGGTGGCCCGCGACGCGGCGCGCCCCCACCTCGGCGGGCACGATATCGCGTTAGGTCAGACGTTTCATCGCAGCTTCCGGTTCGCTCCGGAGCGGTCGGGATGCCGGTTGCGGCGTCGGCGGCCGGACACGGCCGCGCGCCGCGCGGTGCGGCCGGTGCGCACAAGCCCTACGGGACAGGTATGATCCGGCCGCCGCGGGGTGCCCCGCCGAGGGTCCCGGTACTGATGAACGCCGTGACGCCCGGCCGGACATGTGACCGACGACACACATCATGAGGATCGCTCCCGGTGACGGGTGTCACCGGCGGGACCGGTCGCGTCTTGCGTGTCAGGGGTCACTACCCGTGACAGAATTTCCCGCCCGGATCGGGCACAAGACGAGTCCCCCGAGCGTTAGATCCGCGCGACGGGGCGCATAAAGGACTGAGGGGGATGGAGATAGAAGATGGCGACCGACTACGACAGCCCGCGTAAGACAGACGACGACCTGGGCGAGGACAGCCTGCAGGAGCTCCAGGCCCGCCGCGCCGACAAGGCCGCGAGCATCATCGACGAGGACCTGGACGCCGGCGAGGTCGCCGAGCTGCCCGGTGCCGACCTGTCGAACGAGGAGCTCACCTTCCGGGTGGTGCCGCGCCAGGCCGACGAGTTCACCTGCAGCCGGTGCTTCCTGGTGCACCACCGCAGCCAGCTGGCCAGCGAGAAGAACGGCCAGCCGGTCTGCCGCGAGTGCGCCGCCTGAGGTGCTCCGGCGGCGTGAGGGGCGGGAGCGGCCGGTGACGGCGGACCGCGGGCGCGAGCACGACGGCGATCGCGCGGCGCAGCAGGCGCCGCGCGACGGCGGTTCGGCCGTGGACGACTCGGCCGTGGACGACTCGGCCGTGGACGGCGCGGTCCGGCCGGGCGGCCCCGAGCCGGGCGGCGCGGCCGCCGGGTCGGACGATCTCGCCCTCGTCCGGCCGGGCGAGCCCGCCACCGAGCCCGCCACCGAGCCCGCCACCGAGCCCGCCGCCGCGCCCGCCGCCGACCCCACCGCCGAGATCGGCACGCTGATCGGCCGGCTGTCGGCCGGCGAGGACATGGACCGCGAGACCCGCGGCCGGCTGCTGGCGCGGCTGGCCCACCTGCTGGCGGGCGGCGTGCGCAGGGCGGGCGCCGCGGGGCTGGCGCGCGGCCGGCTGCTCGCCGACGCGGTGATCGCGGCGGCGCCGCACATCCCCGTGCGCGACCTGGAGACCCTGCGCGCCCACCACCGCGGGCTGGAGGGCGAGGAGCTGGCCGACAGCCTGGTCCGGGTGGCGAGCAACGCCACCACGGCGGTGGGCGCGGCCGGCGGGGCGCTGGCCGCGGTCGAGTTCGCCGCCCCGCCGCTGCTGCTGTCGGCCCCCGCGCAGCTGGCCGCCGAGACGCTCGTGGTCGCGGCCATCGAGGTCAAACTGATCGCCGAGCTGCACGAGGTGTACGGGGTGCGCGTGCAGGGGTCGGGCGCCACGCGGGCCGCGGCGTTCCTGACCGCCTGGGCCAAGCAGCGCGGCATCTCTCCCATGGAGAACGGGTCGTTCACCAACGCGCTGGGCTCGGCCGCCAAGGCGGCCCTGCGCAAACGGCTCATGCGCTCCTTCGGCCGCAGCATGAGCACGCTGGGGCCGTTCCTCACCGGCGCCGCCGCCGGGGCCGCCCTCAACCGGTCCGCCACCAAGCGCGTCGCCGAGGCCGTCCGCGCCGACCTGCGGCGCGATGTCGCCGCCCAGCCGCCGTTCGGGCGGCCCGTGCCGCCTCCGCGGGCCGGGCTGGACGCCTCCGCCCGGCAGGCGGCGGGCGCCGACCTCCGGCCGGCCGCCGGCGACGACTCCGCCGGCCTGCTGCCTCCGCCCGGGCCCGCGCCCGGTTCCGGGCAGCTCCCCCCGCCCGCTCCGCCCCCGTCCGCAGACTGACCTTCCGCCCGGCCGAGAAGGGCCGGCGACCGAACGGGCCCGCCCTGGTCGCGTCGCGGTGGTTTCCCGCCATCGGCCGCCGCGCCGCCAGGGGCCGCGGCCCGTCCGGCTCGGGCCGGTGCCGGGCCGGAGCCGCAGGCCGTCAGGCGAACTCCAGCTCCCCCTCGACCGAGTCGCGTCCGGCCAGCCACAGCCCCAGCGCCTCCCGCGTGCCGCGCACCTGCGGGCCCCGGCCCACGGGGCGGTGCCCGTCGGTGGGCACGACGCGGTACCGCAGCACGCGGCGGTTCAGCCACAGGCTCAGCTGCAGCCCCTCGCGGAAGACGGCGGTGGCGACCGCGTCGGGCAGGGCCCGCTCGCGGCCCAGGCCGCGCAGGACGTCCTGGTGGTGCATGCCGAGGTCGCCGAGCAGCAGCGCGGCCCCGGCGCGGCCCGCGGTGCTGGGGCGGTCGGCCCACTTGTCGGCCCACTCCATCAGCCGGTCCCGCGACAGCGGGCGGGCGCGGTCCACCTGGGCCTGGTTGGCGGCGTTGATGCGCGGGCCGTACGGCAGGTAGGAGGCCAGGAAGTAGTCCAGGGCGATCACGTGGGCGAGGACGTCGCGGGGCGCCCAGCGCGAGCACAGCGTCCGCCCCGACTGGAACTCCTCGTCCGACAGGTCCGCCATCGTGTCGACCATCGCGCGGCGCTCGGCGCGCAGTTCGTCCTCGTACGGAAAGCTGATCGCGTCCAGCAAAGGCATCGTGGCCGGTCCCTTCCGACGGTACGGGACCGACCACGATACGCGGGGCGCTGGACCCTGTGTCCAATAGGGGGTGCCGTCAGGCATCCGCCTTCAGATGGGAGGGCAGCTCCCCGGTTCCTTTGACCCACTGCCGCGCCGCGGCCCGGGTGGCCAGCAGCCGCGCCACCTCCATGCCCACGCCCATGATCACGGCCCAGCCGACGGCCTCGCTCAGCGCGACCTCGGGGGACTCGGGATTGGTCGGCGGCTCCTTGCCGGTGGTCTTCTTCCAGGCCAGCGTGATCAGCTTCCTGGCGGCGAAGCCCCCGGCGAACGCGGCGGCGCCCGCCACGAGCCGCCAGCCGATGTCGCCCTTCTCGGCCATGCTCGTCCTCCCGTTGTCTGACTCGCCCCGACGCTACCGGAAGCCCCCGGCCGGGCACGGGAAGTCCCGTCCCGTGATCAGGAGCGTCCCCCGGGACGGGGCGTTAATTCACGCGCGGACCGCCGACGCGGTTCCTAGCATTGGTGCATGACCGAACAGCCGCGTGTCCTAGACGTCCCTGCCAGGCCCTCGCTGGACGGCCTGGAGGACAAGTGGGTACGCCGCTGGGAGGCCGACGGCGTCTACCGCTTCGACCGCACCCGCCCCCGCGACGAGGTCTACGCCATCGACACCCCGCCGCCCACCGTCAGCGGGTCCCTGCACGTCGGCCACGTCTTCTCCTACACCCACACCGACACGATCGCGCGGTACCAGCGCATGCGCGGCCGCGCCGTGTTCTACCCGATGGGATGGGACGACAACGGCCTGCCCACCGAACGCCGCGTGCAGAACCACTTCGGGGTGCGCTGCGACCCGTCGCTGCCCTACGACCCGGGGTTCACGCCGCCCGCCGAGCCCGACCCCCGCCGCCCGGTCCCGGTCAGCCGCCGCAACTTCATCGAGCTGTGCGAGCGGCTCACCGCGATCGACGAGCGGGCGTTCGAGGAGGTCTGGCGCCGCGTCGGCCTGTCGGTCGACTGGAGCCTGCTCTACACCACCATCGGGGACCGCGCCCGCGCCGCGTCGCAGCGCGCCTTCCTGCGCAACCTGGCGCGCGGCGAGGCCTACCGGGCCGAGGCGCCGACGCTGTGGGACGTCACGTTCCGCACCGCCGTCGCGCAGGCCGAGCTGGAGGACCGCGACCACCCCGGCGAGTTCCACCGCCTGCGCTTCCACGGCGACGGCGGGCCGGTGTACGTCGAGACCACGCGTCCCGAGCTGCTGCCCGCCTGCGTCGCGCTCGTCGCGCACCCCGACGACGAGCGCTACCGGGGGCTGTTCGGCGGCACCGCCCGCACGCCGCTGTTCGGCGTCGAGGTGCCCGTCGTGGCGCACCGGCTGGCCGACCCCGGCAAGGGCACGGGCATCGCGATGATCTGCACCTTCGGCGACGTCACCGACGTCACCTGGTGGCGCGAGCTGGACCTGCCCACCCGGGCGGTCATCGGGTGGGACGGCCGGCTGGCCGCCGACCCGCCGCCCGGGGTGCCCGCCGCGCCGTACGCCCGGCTGGCGGGCCGCACCGTCGCCGCGGCCAGGCAGGAGGTCGCGGCGATGCTGCGCGAGTCCGGCGACCTGGACGGCGAGCCGCGCCGCGTCGTGCGCCCGGTCAAGTTCTACGAGCGGGGCACCCGGCCGCTGGAGATCGTCACCACCCGGCAGTGGTACCTGCGCAACGGCGGCCGCGACGCGGCGCTGCGCGAGCGGCTGCTGGCCCGCGGCCGGGAGCTGAACTGGCATCCGCCGCACATGCGCGTCCGGTACGAGAACTGGGTCGAGGGGCTCGCCGGCGACTGGCTGATCTCCCGGCAGCGGTTCTTCGGCGTCCCCATCCCCGTCTGGTACCCGCTGGACGACGACGGCGAGCCCGTCCCCGGCCTGGTGATCACGCCGCCCGAGGACGCCCTGCCCGTCGACCCGTCCGCCCAGGCCCCGCCCGGCTACACCGAGGAGCAGCGGGGCAGGCCCGGGGGCTTCGTCGGCGACCCGGACGTCATGGACACCTGGGCCACCTCCTCGCTCACCCCGCAGATCGCCGGCGGCTGGGCGGACGACCCGGACCTGTTCGCCCGGGTCTTCCCCTACGACCTGCGCCCGCAGGCGCACGAGATCATCCGCACCTGGCTGTTCTCCACGGTCGTGCGCGCGCATCTGGAGCACGACTCGCTGCCGTGGACCGACACCGCGCTGTCGGGCTGGATCCTGGACCCCGACCGCAAGAAGATGTCCAAGTCCAAGGGCAACGTCGTCACGCCCCTGGGACTGCTGGAGCAGCACGGGGCGGACGCGGTGCGCTACTGGGCGGCCGGCGGGCGCCTGGGCACCGACACCGCGTTCGACACCGGGCAGATCAAGGTGGGCCGCCGCCTCGCCATCAAGATCCTCAACGCGTCCCGGTTCGTGCTGGGGCTGGGCGAGCCGGGCGGGCACGCGGTGACCGAGCCGCTCGATCTGGCGATGCTGGCCGCGCTCGCCGGCGTGGTCGAGGAGGCCACCGCCGCGTTCGAGGACCACGACTACACCCGCGCGCTGGAGCGCACCGAGCGCTTCTTCTGGGAGTTCTGCGACGACTACCTGGAGCTGGTCAAGGCCCGCGCCTACGGCGACGGCGCCGCGGCCGGGTCCGCGCGCGCCGCGCTGCGCACCGCCCTGTCGGTGCTGCTGCGGCTGTTCGCGCCGATCCTGCCGTTCGTGACCGAGGAGGTCTGGTCGTGGTGGCGGGACGGGTCGGTGCACCGCGCCGCGTGGCCCGCCGCCGCCGAGCTGCCCGAAGGCGGCGACCCGTCGGTCCTGGCGGCCACCGCCGCCGCGCTGCGGCAGGTCCGCAAGGCCAAGTCGGAGGCCAAGGCGTCCATGCGCGCCGACGTGGCCCGCGCGGTCGAGCGCGGCGCCGGCGCGGCCGAGGTCGCCGCCGCCGACCGGGCCGCGGCCCGCCGCATCGCCGCCCCGGCCGTCGCGGCCGGCGCCGGTCCGCTCACCGTCGACGTCGCCCTGGCCGCCGCCTCCTGACCTGCTGTGCGGACCCGCGCGGCGGAGGTTCCCGCCCGCGTGGCACGGGCACACCGAATGGCGTTCCGTTCCGGAGGGGCACGCGCTAGCGTAAGTGAGCGCTGACGACCTTGGGAGGAGCCGCCCTGTGACGGACCTGCAGGAGTACGGCCGCCGGGCGAGAGCCTGGCTGGAGGCCAACACCCGCGACCTGCCGCCCGAACCGGACCTGGCCGCGGCCCGCGCGTTCATGGCGCGGCTGTACGACGCCGGGTACTCGGGCATCACCTGGCCCGCCGCCTACGGCGGGCAGGGCCTGTCGGCGGCCGAGGAGCGGGCCTTCCAGCAGGCCGCCCGCGACTTCACGCTGCCGATCGGGGTGTTCGGCATCGGCCTCGGCATGTGCGGGCCGACGATCCTGTCGCTCGGCACCGAGGAGCAGAAGAAGCGCTACCTGCCGCCGCTGCTGCGCGGCGAGGAGATCTGGTGCCAGCTGTTCTCCGAGCCGGGCGCCGGGTCGGACGTGGCGTCGCTGCAGACCCGGGCGGTCCGCGACGGCGACGGCTGGGTGGTCAACGGGCAGAAGGTGTGGACGTCGGTGGCGCGGCAGGCCGACTTCGGGCTGCTCATCGCGCGCACCGACCCGGACGCCACCAAGCACCGCGGCATCACGATGTTCATCGTGGACATGCACGACCCCGGCGTGACCGTCCGGCCGCTGCGCGACATGACCGGCGAGGCGCACTTCAACGAGGTGTACCTCGACGACGTGCGCGTCCCCGCCGACCGGGTGGTGGGCGAGGTCAACGGCGGCTGGCAGGCGGCCGTCACCACCCTGCTGCACGAGCGGGTGTCCATCGGGATGGGCGCGGCCCGCACCGAGCGGCCCGCCTCGTTCACCGCGATGTCGGCGGCGGCCCGCGAGCGGGGGCTGCTCGACGACCCGGCCGTCCGCGACCGGCTCGTCGACCTGTACGTGCGGGAGCGGGCGTTCGACCTGTTCAATGCTCGGCTGTCGCAGGAGGTCAAGGCCGGCATCGACCCGGGCGCGCGCGGGTCGGTCGCCAAGCTGCTGCTGGCCGAGCTGACCCTGTCGTCCGCCGACACCGCCAGTGAGATCCTCGGCCCGGAGGCGGTCGCCTACGCCGGACGCGAGGAGGGCAGGATCGCGCGGGCGCTGTCGTGGGCGCCCGGCATGGCGCTGGGCGGCGGCACCAACGAGATCATGCGCAACATCATCGGGGACCGGGTGCTGGGGCTGCCGCGCGAGCCGCAGGTGGACCGGGACGTGCCGTTCCGCGAGCTGAAGGTCGGCACGCAGGCGAAGGAGGCGGGCCGATGAGGCTGATCCCGTCCGAGGAGCACAGGGAGCTGGCGGCGTCGGTGCGGGCGTTCCTGGCCGACACCGCGCCGATGGCGCGCGTCCGCGAGGTCGCCGAGTCCGACGAGCCCTACGACCGGGACGTGTGGCGGCGCATGACCGGGGAGCTCGGCCTGGCCGGGCTGGCGATCCCCGAGGCGTACGGCGGCGCGGGCGCCGGGCACGGCGAGGTCGCCGTGGTCATGGAGGAGCTGGGCGCGGCGCTCACCCCCGCCCCCTACTTCGCCTCGGCGGTCCTGGCGGCGAACGTGCTGCTGGCGGCCGGGGACGAGCAGGCCGCCAAGGACCTGCTGCCGGACATCGCCGGCGGCCGGACGGTCGCCACGTTCGCCGTGCCGCGGCCCGGCGCGCCGCTGCCGGTCTGGGACGGGCGGGGGCTGACCGGCACCCTGCCGCGCGTGCTCGACGGCGCCGCCGCCGACCTGATCATCGTTCCGGCCGAGGCCGACGGGGCCACCGCGCTGTTCGCCGTCGAGGGCGGGGAGCGGACGCCGCTCACCACGCTCGACCTCACCCGCCCGCAGGCCCGCGTCGACCTCGCCGGCACGCCCGGCCGCCGCATCGCCGCGGCCGACGCCGGCGCCGCGATCGGCCGCGCGCTGGACATGGCGGCGGTGGCGCTGGCGGCCGAGCAGCTCGGCGGCATGCGCCGCTGCCTGGACGCGATCGTCGAGTACGCCAAGCTGCGCGTGCAGTTCGGCCGGTACGTCGGGTCGTTCCAGGGCGTCAAGCACCGGCTGGCCGACATGCACTGCACGCTGGAGCAGGCCGAGTCGATTGTCCGGTACGCGGCGTGGGCGGCCGACGACGCGCCCGAGGAGCTGCCCGAGGCGGCGGCGCTCGCCCAGACCTTCCTCGGCCCGGCGTACTTCCGGGTGGCCAAAAACCATCTGCTGCTGCACGGCGGTATCGGCTTCACCTGGGAGCACGACGCGCACCTGTACTACAAGCGCGCCAAGACCGACGAGCTGCTGCTGGGCGCGCCCCGCGAGCACCGCTCCCGGCTGGCCGAGCGCCTCGGCCTGCTGCCCTGACCGGCGCCCGGCACCCGGCGCCCAGTATGTGACGGGCGCTCACGTGACGGGCGCTCAGAACGTGAAGGGCAGGTGCTTGATCCCGTTGATGAAGTTGGAGTAGAGGCGGTCGGGCTCCCCGGCGGCGCGGATGCCGGGGAGCCGCCCGAACAGCTCCCGGAACATCACGGTGATCTCGCGGCGGGCCAGGTTGGCGCCCAGGCAGAAGTGCGGCCCCGGCCCGCCGAAGCCGACGTGCGGGTTGGGGGAGCGGGTGATGTCGAAGACGTCCGGGGCGTCGAACACCGTCTCGTCGCGGTTGGCGGAGTTGTAGAACAGCAGCACCTTGTCGCCCGCGCGGAACCGGTGCCCGTTCAGCTCGTGGTCGCGGGTGACGGTGCGGCGGAACTGGATGACCGGGGTGGCCATCCGCACGATCTCCTCCACCGCGCCGCCGATGCGGCCCTCGAAGTCCTCCAGCAGCAGGGCCCGCTGCTCGGGGTTGTCGGTGAGCAGCTTCAGCCCGTGCGTCATGGCGTTTCGGGTCGTCTCGTTGCCCGCCACCACCAGCAGGATGAAGAACGAGCCGATCTCCTGGTCGGTCAGCGCCTCCCCGTCGACGTTCGCCCGCACCAGCGCGGAGACCAGGTCGTCGCCGGGGTCGCGGCGGCGGCGCCGGGCCAGCTTCATGGCCAGGTGGTTCAGCTCGTACCCGGCGGTCATGACCTTGGTGAGGCCGTACAGGACGCCGGTGCGGGTGATGCCGTCGCGGGCGAACCGGATCCCGCCGGCGTACTCCGGATCGCCCAGGCCGAGAATGATGTTCGTCCGGTCGTACACCATGGGCCGGTCCTGCTCTGGGATGCCCATCATGTCGCAGATCACCCGGACCGGCAGCCGGGCGGCGACGTCGGTGACGAAGTCCCCCGGGCCGTCGGCCAGCACGTCGTCGACGATGCGCACGGCCTCGGCCCGCAGGTCCTCCTCCAGCTTGGCCAGGACGCGGGGGGTGAACGCCCGCGACACGATGCGGCGCAGCCGCGCGTGCCGCGGGTCGTCCATGTTGATCATCGAGCCGAAGTAGCGGGCCAGGTAGCCGGGCATGTCGGCGATGCTGTTGGCGCACGGCTCGCTGCTGAAGACCTCCGGCGTGCGGCTGGCCGCCACCACGTCGGCGTGCCGCACCAGCGCGTAGTAGCCGGGCCCGCCGCGGATGAACGGCAGCTTCAGCTCGCGGAAGAACTGCGGGTGCTCGCGGGCGCGCAGCGCGGCGAACGCGGCCTCCCGCTCGTGCGGCGGGCGGGCCCAGAAGGCCAGGTCCGACAGGTCGATGCCGCGTTCGGTGCGCGCTGTGGTCGCCGCCATGGCCGCCCCCTCACCAGAATGGTGTTCGGTTTCCATGGAAGCCGCGCCCGGCGGGGACGTCAAGCCATGACGATCCGGCGGCGCAGCACGGCGCGCTCGGCGGCCGTCCAGGCCGTGGACGCCAGCAGGTACACCCCGGCGGCCAGCGGCAGGTACGCCGCCACCGCGACCGTGCCGAACGGCAGCAGCCGCAGCGGCCCCTCGGCCTGCCGGGACGTCCACCACGCCACCGCCGCCAGCAGCGCGAACAGCCCGAGGAACAGCAGCGACGGCGGCGAGAAGAGCCCGGCGCCCCCGACGACGCCGATCCAGTTCTGGCCGAGCGGCGTGCCCAGCAGGGTGTGCGCCAGCAGCAGGTTCCGGTGCCCGGCGACGGTGGCCGAGACGAACAGCCGGTACATCACGGCCAGCACCGGCAGCTGCGCCAGCGCCGGACCGATCCCGGCGAACGGCGACACGCCCTCCTCGGCGTACAGCGCCTGCAGCTCGCGGCGCAGCCGCACCGGGTCCCGGCCGTGCCTGTCCCGCAGCGCCCTGACCTTGGGCAGCAGCCGGACGCGGGCCCGCTCCCCGCGCGCCTGCGCGACGGCCAGCGGCACCAGCAGCCCCCGGACGAGCACGGTGACGACGACGATCGCCGCCGCCACGGACGGCCCGCCGCCCAGAAAGCCCAGCGTGTCGGCGATGCCGGCCACCAGGTCATGTTCGTTCTCGACACCGCGGTGTCGAGAACGAACATGAGTGGAAAAGCCCTTCACGAGTCGGAGATCAGCGGATCGAGGTCGCGATCTCCGCCCCGGGGGCTCGGGGGCGGGGCCGTCCCGCCGCGTCCGGGTCGCGCTGCGGCAGGAACGCCGTGCGCAGCGTCCGGTCCCGCAGCGCCGTGCGGACCCGGGCGGGCGACACGCGGGGCTCCGCCCGGACGGCGGCGGTCGCCGCGGCGGCCAGCAGCAGCCCGGCCAGCGCGAGCGCCAGCGCCGCGCCCTGCCCGCCGTCGGCGGTCGCCAGCGTGGACAGCAGCGCCAGGACCGGCGCCCAGATCCACGCGACGTTGTGCACGTCCGGTCCTTTCTGCGAACAAACCCGCTCATACCGACGTCCCGCCCCGCCCGGCGGTTCCCTGTCACCCGGCGCGCGTGCGTCCTATGCGGGATACAGCCACGCGAGGGCGGCGAGCGCGGCGAGCGCGGCCCCCTTGACCAGGAGCGGGACGCGCAGGGCGACCAGGGCGGCGCGGTCGGGGGAGCGGGACAGGTAGGCCAGGACGGCGCTGAGGGCGCGGCCCGCGCCGAAGGCGGCCCCGGCCAGCAGCGTCGCCGCCGGCCCCTGCTGGCTGAGCGGCAGGCCGAGCGCCAGGACGTACGGGGTGGTCGCCGGCACGTAGGTGCGCACCCCCGTCCCCAGCTCGAAACCGAACCGCAGCGCCCCCGCGCGGGGGCGGCCGGCGAGCACCTCCTGCGGGATCTGGCGGGCGTTCTGCGGCAGCCGCAACCGCACCAGCCCGAGGTCCCGGGCCGCGCCCAGGGCCGCGGCCGCCACGATCGCGGCCGCGCGCCCCGGCGGCGGGAGGGGCGCGGCCAGGCCGGACAGCAGCCACAGCACCGCCGCGCTGAGCGTGCCCCCGAGCACGAGCCCGAGGGTGAAGACGGCCAGGACCTCGCCCTGCCGTACCGGAGCCCGCCAACCTGGCGAGAACAGCACCGACTCGCTGTTACGCGTTCAAACCGACCCCGACAGCGCGTATCCGGCCATCGCCCCCACCGACGCCCAGCACAGCACGGTCGCGTCCCGCGCCGCCGCGGCCACCGCGAGCAGCGCCAGCGCGGCGACCGGCAGCAGCGGTTCGGTCAGGCCGCGGCGCAGCCGCCCGGCCGGGGCGGGCGCGTCCGGGGCGGCCGTCACTTCTTCTTCACCTTCTTCGTCTTCTTCACCCCGTCCAGGGCCCCGTCCACAGCGCCGTCCCACTCGATGCCGGGCACGGGCGGCTTCTTCGGGGCGGGCGTGGTGCGGCACGACATCGCCTTGCGGCAGATGGTCCGGTACCAGTTGCCGTGCCGGGACTTCTTCCAGCCGTCGTGGCACCGCCAGGTGACGCCGCCGCTGCAGTCGCCGCACTCGCCGGCGTACGCCCACAGCCAGCCGTCGTACCCGTCGGCGTAGCACTGGTTGGGGCGCAGCTTGTACCTGCCCGGGTGGGACGCGCCCGACTTGTGGAAGCCCTTGTGCCTGCCGCTGGTCCGGCAGCAGGACGGGCACACCAGGCTCGGCCCGCATCCGGGGGAGCAGTTGTGGTCGTGCGCGTAGGACGGGCAGCGCGGATAGATGTCGTAGTACCCGGCCAGGCGGAAACCGGCGGCCAGCGCCTGCCGGGCCGGCGGGAACACGCCGAGCGCGTGCAGCCCGGCGGTCGCCCCGGCGGGCGGGGGCCCCGCAGGGGCGGCACGTCCTCCAGAGCGATCACCGCGCCGCCACCGCCGCCGCCAGCTCGCGCAGGGCCTCGGGCGAGCCCACGGGCTCGGCGGCCCGCACGCGCCCGGTGCCGTCCACGAGCACCGCGAACGGCGTGGCGGGGATGCGGTACGCGGCGAACAGGCCGTCGTGCTCGTCGGCCAGGACGGCCGCCGCGCCCGGGACCGCGCCGTCCGGCGCCGGGCCGGAGAAGACCGCCCGCACCGGCCGGCCGAGCGACCCCGCGGCCGCCAGGACCTCCTCGCACACGCCGCAGTCGCGGTCCAGGAACAGCAGCAGGCCGGGACCGAGACGGTCGAACCCGGGAGCGGGCGCCCCCGGGGCGGGGCCGAGAAGCGCGGCGGGCGGGGCGCCCCGGCCCAGGGCGTGCACCTGCCGGACGAGCCCGGCCACCACCAGGGCCAGCAGAAGGAGCACCGCCCACGTCACCAGCAGCGCACTGGTCTGGAAGCTCATCCGGCCGGACTCCTCTCCCGCTCCTGCGCCATGGCGGACGGCAGCGACCACAGCAGCACCGCCAGCACCACCCCCATGGCGACGACGATCAACGATTCGGCAGGGGGACGGGACGCGGGCGGCCCCCAGGCGGCGCCGACCAGCGCCAGCACCGCCGGCACGCCCGCGCGGACGGCCACCCACCCGGTCATCGGCGTCGAGGCGTCGCCCGCGCACCCGCACGGCACCGGATGCGGGCGCGTCCTGGCCACGTGCCCCGCATACAGCGCGTAGACGCCCAGCAGGACGGCGGCCAGGGCCAGGCACACGCGCAGCAGACCGTCCAAGCCCAGCAGCAGCCCCGCCGCGGCCCCCGCACCGGTGACCGCCTCGGCCGCCACCGCCAGCACCGCCGCCGGCCGCACCAGCGGACCCGGCACCGCCCCGTGCGCCCGCACCGCCGCGACGAGCACCCCGGGGCGCCGCGCGTGCCCCCACAGCGACACGGCCAGCACCAGCGGAACCGCGACCGCCGCGACCCCGGCCGCCAGCCCGGCCATCACCGGACCGCCTCGACCGCCAGCCCGGCCAGCCGCCCGGGGATCCGCTCGGCCATATGCTCCTCCGGCAGCACCGTGACCAGCAGCTCCCGCAGCGCCAGCAGGAAGTACGGGCCCTGCCCGGGCACGGTGTCCCGGAACAGCTCGCCGCCCGCGACCGCCGCGCCCCGCCACGGCGGCAGGCGCCGCCGGGCCCGCGCGTCCAGCGCCGCGATCTCCAGCAGCCCCAGCCCCGGCACCTCCTTCACCAGCACGGCGTCGGCGACCGCGGCCGCCGCCGCGCGGCCGGGGCGGCGGCCGCGGCCGCGCGGCCCGGCGGTGACCCCGTCGTCGTGCTCGGTGAGCCGCAGCGCGTCGAAGAACGCCACCGCGTCGGCCGGGCGCGCGTGGTACAGGTGCGTGAACACCGCGTGGCGCCGCCCCTCCCATATCGCGGCCAGCACCGGCTCGCGCAGGCCGGTGGCCGGGTCGCCGATCGCGGTGCGGCCGGTGCGCAGCCGTCCGCCCTGGATGCGGAACTCCTGGTCGAGGCGCCGCACGCCGATGTCGGCGGCCCAGGCCAGCGCGTCGGCGCGGGTGCCGGAGGAGAACTCGTGCAGGCGGTCGGCGACGGCGACGCGCGCCACCGAGGTGACCGGACGGCCCAGGTCGTGCCGGCCCGACAGCCGGACCCGGACGCCGTCGAGCGACCGGTGAACGGCGACCTGGCGCCTCACTGCGGCCCCCTCTCCCGCGACCACGACGACTACGGAAGACGACGAAAGTGACACTACGCGATCGGAGTGTCACACGGTGCAATGCCGTCGGAAGCGGTCAACAGGCTGTGGGTAAAGTCCTTTCGGCGGCGCCGCGCGGCGTGCTCGGCACCGCTCACGGCCCCGCCCTGGATAGGCTCGGACGGTTCCCGGCGGCGCCCGACCGACCAGCGAGGAGACTTCGTGAGCAAGGTGGACGTGCTCATCCGGCGGCTCGACCCCGACCTGCCGCTGCCCGCGTACGCCCATCCCGGGGACGCCGGCGCCGACCTGGTCACCGCGGTCGACGTCGAACTGGGCCCCGGCGAGCGCGCGACCGTGCCCACCGGCGTGGCGATCGCGCTGCCGGACGGCTATGCCGCGTTCGTTCACCCGCGTTCCGGTTTGGGCGCTAGGTTGGGGGTGACCATTGTGAACGCACCGGGTACGGTCGATGCCGGCTATCGCGGTGAGATCAAGGTGACCCTGCTGAACACCGACCCACGCGCCACCGTCCGGCTGCGGCGCGGCGACCGCATCGCCCAGATGGTCGTGCAGCGGGTCGAACACGCGGTCTTCCACGAGGTCGCCCGGCTTCCCGGGTCCGCCCGCGGGGACGACGGCTTCGGCTCCACGGGCGGGTTCGCGGATAATCGGTACGGTAACGAAGGAGCGTGAGTCGTGGCTTTTGGACGTCGCCGGCGGGCCGACAAGCCCGCCGAGGAGCCCGAGCGGACAACCGACGAGCGGGCGGAGGCGGCGGACGCCGAGACGGAGGCCGAGACCGAGGCTCCCGCGAAGGAGACCGGCTCCGGCAGCGGACCGTGGGACTCCCAGGACTCCTACCCCGAGATGCAGCGGCTGGACTTCGGGTCCCTGCTGGTCCCTGTGGCGCAGGGGCTGGGCTTCCAGGTGAACTTCGAGGCGACCCAGGTCGACGAGGAGGGCAACCCGATCGACGCCCGGCCGGTCGCGGTGCTGGTCCAGTACGGCGAGAGCGCCATGCAGCTGCAGGCGTTCGCCGCGCCCAAGCGCAGCGGCATCTGGGACGACGTGCGCCGTGAGACCGCCAAGGACATCCAGGAGCAGGCGGGCGGCCAGGTCCAGGAGGGCGAGGGCCCGTTCGGCCCCGAGATGGTGGCCATGGTGCCCGCCGCGCTGACCGAGGAGGTCCTGGCGGAGATGCCGCAGGAGGTGCGCGAGCAGATCCCCCAGGAGTTCATCGACCAGGGCTGGGCGCCGCAGCTGATCCGCTTCCTGGGCATCGACGGGCCGCGCTGGTTCCTGCAGGCCGTGGTGCAGGGCGCCGCGGTGCAGGACGAGGAGCAGTGGCAGGTCCTGGAGGACGTGCTGCGCAACGTGGTGGTGATCCGCGGCGAGCACCCCATGCCCCCGCGGGAGCTGCTGGAGCTGCGCGTCCCCAAGGAGTTCAGCGAGGCCGACGAGCAGCAGCAGCAGGAGGAGAAGGTGCAGACCTTCGATCCCTTCGAACGCGGCCCGGAGATCACCGAGGTCCGCTGACCCCGCCGCCCGCGGGCCGAGCGCGACCTGGCGGGACGGGCCCATCGGGCATGGGCCCGTCCCGCGCTCAGCCGCCGTGCGCCCTGTCGTCCGGCGCGGCGGCGGACTCCGGCAGCAGCCGTTCCAGCAGGTCGGACACGGTGATCGCGCCGATCAGCCGGCCCGTCCGGCCGTCCACGACCGCCACCACCGGGCTGTGCGTGTCGGCCATCAGCGCGGCGATCTCCATCGCCTGCGCGTCACCGGGCACCACCGGCAGGTGCGGCGCCCGCTCCGGCACCAGCACGTCCCGCACCTTCCGGCCGCCGAGCCGCCGGCACATGCGGTCGGCGTGGCTCTCGTCGTAGACGCGGGCCAGCGTCGGGTCCGCCTGGACATAGCGCGGGACGACGAACCGCAGAATCTGCGATCCGGGCAGCACCGCCACCGGACGCCCGCCGGCGTCCACCACGATCAGCCCGGGCAGCCGCCGCTCGGCCAGCATCCGGGCCGCCTCCAGCGCGTCGGCCTCCGGCCGGGTGACCGGGAAGGGCCTGGCCAGTTCATGAGCCTGCACACTTCGCACGCTACTTCGCCGTGGCGGAGACGGCACCGGGCGCCGAGATCATCCAGACTGGGGCCGGACCGGTCGTGCAGAGCGAGGGAGGCGTGCGGTGCCGCAGCGCGGTGACGAACCCGCGGACGTGATCGAGGCGGGCCGGGACGACGAGCCCGGCGCAGGGCGCGGCGGTCCGCTCGCCCGCCTGTTCGGCGGGCGGTCCCGCACCGCCGTCGCCGTCGCGGCCGTCGTGCTGGGGGTGATGGCGTTCGCGGCGCTCACCCGCGACGGCGACCGCGCCTCCGGCGACCGCGCCGACGGGCAGGGCGGCATCCCCGAGGTGGAGGCGCCCTCGTCCCCGACCCCCCACCCCACCCCCACGGTGACCTGGCCCGGGCCCACCCCGCCGCCCGACGACCCGGCCCTGTTCAAGGGCAGCGACAGGGCGCCGGTCACGATCGTGGAGTTCGGCGACTTCCAGTGCCCCAAATGCGGCACGTTCGCCCGGCGGACCCAGCCCGAGCTGACCCGCCGCTACATCGACACCGGGGTGGTCCGGCTGGTCTGGCGCGACTTCCCCACCTTCGGCGAGGAGTCCATGCGGGCGGCGGTGGCGTCCCGCGCGGCGGCCCGGCAGGGCCGGTTCTGGCAGTTCCACGACGCGCTGTACGCGCGGCAGCCCCGCATGAACAGCGGGCGGATCGACGACGCGTTCCTGCGCGACGTGGCCCGCCGCGCCGGACTGGACCTGGCCCGCTTCGACGCCGACCGCCGCGACCGCGAGGTCCGCGGCGCCGTCGAGGACGACTTCGCCTTCGGGCAGCGGCTCGGCGTCCCCGGCACCCCGGCCTTCCTGATCAACGGCGAGCCGTTCTTCGGCGCGCAGCCGCTGCCGGCGTTCGAGCAGGCCATCGAGAAGGCCCGCGCCGCCCGCTGACCCGCCGCCGTCACAGCCGCGAGGGCCGCACGGGGCGCTTCAGCGCGCTGCCCGCCCGCCACGCCGACCACGGCAGCTGCCAGTACCCCCAGCCGTTGTGCCACTCCAGCGGCCGGTCGGTGCCGAGGATGGTGACGACGTCGCCCCGCAGCGACTGCGCGTAGAACCAGCGGGCGAACTCCGGGGAGGCGTTCACGCAGCCGTGGCTGACGTTCGCCCGCCCCTGGGCGCGCACCGACCACGGCGCGGCGTGCACGTACTCCCCGCTGGAGGAGATCTGCACCGCGTGGCGGACCTTCTTGCGGTAGTAGCGGGGGTCCTCGCGATCGGTGACGCCCATCCACGCCGACGACATCACCACCGGGTCGGCCTTGCCCATGGTCAGGTGGACGCCGCTGGTGGTGGTGTACTTGCGCGCCCCGCCCTTGCCCGCGCTGATCCCCGCCGACCGCACGGTGCGGCCGTTCACCCGCACGGTCATGCGGTGCCGCGGCACGTCCACGGTGCTGATGCGGGCCGGGCCCACGCGGAAGCCGGTCGCGCGGTCGGACCTGCCGTACACGCCCGGCGCCGCCCGCACCCCCGCGGTGTGCGCCACCAGCGCCACCCGCTGCCCGGCGGGCCAGAACCGGCGCGGCCGGAACACCACCCGGCGGCCGTCCAGCCACCGCCACGCGCCCGGCACGGGACGGCTCATGCGCAGCTCCAGGGACCGTTCCACCGCCGCGCGGTCGAGCACCGGCCGGTCGAACACGACGATGACCGGCATGCCGACGCCGACCGTCTCGCCCGCGCGGGGCGTCACGTCGGCGATCCCGAACGTGGCCTGCGGGCGCAGCGTGCCGAACCGGGCGGTCGCGGACGTGGGGCGGCCGCCGTCGACGCCGCTGGACTCGACGGTGTAGACGGTGCCGGGGCGCAGCGTCCAGCGCGTCCGCCAGCTGCGGCGGTCGCGCGACATGCGGCCGGGCGCGCGGGTGACGTCGTCGGCGCGCGCGACGACGCGGCGCAGCGTGCCGCGCTGCGCGGTGACCACGATCCGCCGGTCGGGCCGCACCCCGTGCGTCCCGTGCGCGGGCGTGATCCAGATGGGCGGCGGCGCGGCCGCCGCCCCGGCCGCGCGGGAGCCCCGTCCGGTCCCGCCGGCCTCGTGTCCGCCTCCGCCGCACGCGGCCAGGGCGGTGAGGGCGGCCGCGAGCGTCGCGGCCGCGCCCCCGGCCGTCCGGTTCCGCCAAGTCCGTGCGTTGCCCCTGCGCAGCATCCTGTCCCCGTACCGTCTGCCGTGACCTGCGATGATCACCCTTCTGTGGCGATCCGCCTGCGGAGGGTGACGCCACCAAAACCTAGACGCCGCGCGGGCCGGGCGGGGGGAGGCCGCCGAAGTCGCGCGTCTCGATTGGGTGACGGAAGCGGGCCGCGGCGCTGCGGTGCCGACGCCGACCGCCCGTCTTGTCGCAGGTCGCCCCGGGTTTTCGGAGTTCACCCCCGTCGTCCCGGGCGGTCCTCGTCCGGATGCCTTACGCTTCCAACATGGACGAGGTGCCGGCCGATACCCGGGCCGAGACGCGCAAGACCCCCGAATCCGATCGCGGACGCGGCGGGTTGCGACGCTTCCTGCGCCGCATGACGTCGAGCAGGGCCGAGATGGAGGCCGAGGAGCTGCAGAAGACCAGCGGAGCGGAGGGCGCCACCCCCATCACCGCCTGCGCGGCGCGCAAGCGCGCCTGCGTGGCGGGTACGCTACGTACGGTGACCCTGCGACCCCGTGGCGGGGCTCCGGCCCTGGAGGCCGAGCTCTACGACGGCACCGACGTGATCAACCTGGTCTGGCTGGGCCGCCGCAAGATCGCCGGGATCGACCCGGGGCGGCGGCTGCGCGCCGAGGGCCTGGTGAGCGTGCAGGACGGGCGCAAGGTCATGTTCAACCCCCGCTACGAGCTGCGCGGGTCCGCGTGACCGCCGGCGCGGCGGAGGGAGGCCCGGTGGACGAGCGCGAGGCGAACGGGGGCGGCGTGGCCGCGGACGACGAGAGGGCGACCGGCGACGGCACGGCGCGCGGCGAGGACGCGAAGCGCGCCGGGGGCAGCGCGCACGACACGGTCGAGGCGGCGGTGCGGGCCCAGCTGGCCAAGGCGCTGGGCGGCGTCCGCGGCATGGTCGAGGCCGCCGTGCCCACCATCGCCTTCACCACCGCCTACGTCGCGAGCAAGGACGTCAGACTGGCCGCGGGCATCGGGGTGGGCGCGGCGGTGCTGCTGCTCCTCGTGCGGATCGCGCAGCGCTCCACGCCGCAGTTCGTGCTCAACAGCCTGGTCGGCATCGCGATCGCGGCGTTCTTCGCGCTGCGCTCGGGCCGGGCCGAGGACGCGTTCGTCCCCGGCATCCTGCTCAACGCCGCCTACGCGGTCGGCATGATCTTCTCGATCGCGGTGCGCTGGCCGGTGGTGGGCTTCATCATCGGCTCGGTCACCGGCGACCCGACCGGCTGGCGTTCCGACCCGGGCGTGGTGCGCCTGTGCACCCGGCTGACCTGGCTGCTGGCGGTGCCCAACGTGCTGCGCGTGGCCGTGCAGTACCCGATCTACCTGGCCGACGGCGACCAGAGCGCCCTGCTGGGCCCGGCCAAGATCGTGATGGGCTGGCCGCTGCAGGTCGCCGCCCTGGCCGCCATGGTCTGGTTGCTCGCCCGCGGCCGCACCCCTCTCAGCCCGCCCCGCACCTCCGCGTAAGGACGCCTGCCAGGGGGCGATCCCCTGGAGCCCCCGGTGACGCCCTGCGGGCGGCCGGCGCCCGCAGGGCGCGGGATCAGCGGGCGCCGAGCAGTTCGGCGAGTTCTTCCTCCACGTCCTGGCTGGCGACGAACATCAGCTCGTCGCCCGGTTCGAGGGTGTCGTCGCCGCTGGGGACCAGCACGCGGCCCTCCCGCAGGATCGCCACCAGCGCGGTGTCGCGCGGCCACGACACCGACCCGACGCGCGCGCCGCCCAGCGGGGCGTCCTCCGGCAGCGTCAGCTCGACCAGGTTGGCCTCGCCCTGCCGGAACGTCATCAGCCGGACCAGGTCGCCGACGCTGACCGCCTCCTCGACCAGGGCCGACAGCAGCCGCGGCGTCGAGACCGCCACGTCCACACCCCACGACTCGTTGAACAGCCACTCGTTCTTGGGGTGGTTGATGCGGGCCACCACGCGCGGCACCCCGTACTCGGTCTTGGCCAGCAGCGACACCACCAGGTTGACCTTGTCGTCCCCGGACGCGGCGACCACCACCTGGCAGCGCTCCAGCGCCGCGTCGTCCAGCGAGGAGATCTCGCAGGCGTCGGCCAGCAGCCACTCGGCCCGCGGCACCGTCTCCACCTTGATGGCGCGCGGGCTCTTGTCGATCAGCAGCACCTCGTGGCCGTTCTCCAGCAGCTCCTGGGCGATGGAGCGGCCCACCGCCCCGGCTCCGGCGATCGCGACCCGCATCACACGTCCTCCTCACCGCGCGCGGCCACCGCCGCGTTGACCCGCTCCAGGTCGTCGGCGCGGGCCATGATGTGGACGATGTCGCCGTCCTGGATGACGGTGTCGGCCTCGGGCACCAGGGCCTCGCCCATCCGGGACAGGAACGCCACCCGCGTGCGGGCGGCCTCCTCCAGCGCGGCGACCTTGTCGCCGACCCAGGCGGGGCCGAGGTCCAGCTCGGCCAGCACGACCTCGCCGGTCGGGTCCCGCCACAGCGGCTCGGCGCCCTCGGGCAGCAGCCGGCGCAGGATCTGGTCGGCCGTCCACCGCACGGTCGCGACCGTCGGAATGCCGAGCCGCTGGTACACCTCGGCGCGGCGGGGGTCGTAGATGCGGGCGACGACGTTGTCGACGCCGAAGGTCTCCCGGGCCACCCGGGCGGAGATGATGTTGGAGTTGTCGCCGCTGCTGACCGCCACGAACGCCGACGCCTGCTCGATCCCCGCCTCGGCGATGACGTCGCGGTCGAACCCGAACCCCGTGATGCGCCGCCCCTTGAAGCCGCTGCGCAACCGGCGGAACGCCTCCGGATTCTGGTCGATGATGGCCACCGAGTGGCCCTTGTCCTCCAGGATGTGGGCGAGCGTCGACCCCACCCGCCCGCAGCCCATGATCACGATATGCACGGCCGTTCCTTCTCCGGTTACCCCCAGGATCGCTCCCGCTCGGACGATCCATGCCGGGCTGCAAAACTACACATCCGCCCAGGCGAGTACTACCCAACCGGGCGGACCTCCAGGCATCGGTAGGCCCGGGACGGGCCGGTGCGAACGGTGCGGCACCGACGACTAGAGTCTCATCCGTGTCGAAGGCTTCCGACCTCGTCAAACGGCTGGTCGTCGGCAGGGCCTTGCGCAGCACGCAGCTGCACGAGCAGCTGCTCCCCAAGCGCATCGCATTGCCGATCTTCGCCAGCGATCCGCTGTCCTCGGTCGCGTACGCGCCGCAGGAACTGCTGATGATGCTGGCGGTCGCGGGAGTGTCATTCTACGCCTACGGCCCGTGGATCGCCCTGGCGATCGTCGTCCTGATGGCGGTCGTCGTCGCCTCGTACCGGCAGAACGTGCACGCCTACCCCAGCGGCGGCGGCGACTACGAGGTCGCCACCGTCAACCTGGGGCCCAACGCCGGGCTCACCGTGGCCAGCGCCCTGCTGGTCGACTACGTGCTCACCGTCGCGGTGTCGGTGTCGTCGGGGGTGGACAACATCGGCCCGGCGATCCCGGTCATCGGGCAGAACCCGGTGGCCGCCGCGCTGGTCGTCATCGCCCTGCTGACCGTGATGAACCTGCGGGGCGTCCGGGAGTCTGGAACGTTCTTCGCGATCCCCACCTACGCGTTCGTCGCGGGCGTGCTGTGCATGGTCGCCTACGGGCTCTACCGGCTGGGCGTGCTCGGCGACCACCTGCGCGCGCCCACCGCCGACCTGCAGGTGCGCGCCGAGCACAGCGACCTGGCCGGGTTCGCCGTGCTGTTCCTGCTGCTGCGGGCGTTCTCGTCCGGCTGCGCCGCGCTGACCGGCGTGGAGGCGATCAGCAACGGGGTGCCGGCGTTCCGCAAGCCCAAGAGCCGCAACGCCGCCACCACGCTGCTGATGATGGGCACGATCGCGATCACCATGTTCTGCGGCGTGATCGTGCTGGCGCT
The DNA here is from genome assembly GCF_039539665.1 of Actinomadura keratinilytica. Taxonomy (NCBI): domain Bacteria; kingdom Bacillati; phylum Actinomycetota; class Actinomycetes; order Streptosporangiales; family Thermomonosporaceae; genus Actinomadura; species Actinomadura keratinilytica. Next base: position 15,314 of record NZ_BAABDO010000061.1, on the reverse strand, counting down.
GGAGTCGCACGTGCGGGTGGCCGAGAACCCCGCCGCCGACCTGCTGCGCGACGGGCGCCCGGTCGGCCCCGGCTACATCCAGGAGCCCATCCTCACCCAGGTCGCCGCGGCGGTGTTCGGCGACGGCTCGCTGCCGTTCTTCTACATCGCCGTGGTCACCGCGCTGATCCTGTTCCTGGCCGCCAACACCGCCTACAACGGCTTCCCGGTGCTCGGCTCGATCCTGGCGCGCGACGGCTACCTGCCGCGCCAGCTGCACACCCGCGGCGACCGGCTGGCGTTCAGCAACGGCATCATCATCCTGGCGACCATGGCCGGGCTGCTGGTGTACGCCTTCCACGCCGAGGTCACCAAGCTGATCCAGCTGTACATCGTCGGCGTGTTCGTGTCGTTCACGCTCGGCCAGATCGGCATGGTGCGGCACTGGAACCGGCACCTGGACACCGAGTCCGACCCGGCCGTGCGGCGGCACATGAAGCGCTCGCGGCTCATCAACGCGGTCGGCGGCTCCACGACCGGGCTGGTGCTGGTGATCGTGCTGCTGACCAAGTTCACGCACGGCGCGTGGATCGTGTGCATCGCCATGCCCGCGCTGTTCGTGATCATGAAGGGGATCCGGCGGCACTACGACCGGGTCCGCGAGGAGCTGACCCCCACCGGCGAGGACGTGGCGCTGCCCGCCCGCAACCACGCGATCGTCCTGGTGTCCAAGCTGCACAAGCCGACGCTGCGGGCGCTGGCGTACGCGCGGGCCACCCGCCCCTCCACCCTGGAGGCGGTCACCGTGGCGGTCGACTTCGACGAGTCGCGGCGGCTGCAATCCGAGTGGGAGGCCCTCGACCTGCCCGTCCCGCTGAAGATCCTGGACTCGCCGTACCGGGAGGTCACCCGGCCGGTGCTGGACTACGTCAAGAGCGTGCGCCGCAAGAGCCCGCGCGACGTGGTGACGGTGTTCCTGCCCGAGTACGTGGTGGGCCACTGGTGGGAGCACCTGCTGCACAACCAGAGCGCGCTGCGGCTGAAGGGGCGGCTGCTGTTCGTGCCCGGCGTGATGGTGACCAGCGTGCCGTGGCAGCTGGCCTCGTCCGACCGGCTCAAGGGGCGTCCGGAGCCGCCCGGTCCGGGCGCGGTGCGGCGGGCCCGCGAGGCCCCGCGCGGGGACGGGCTGCCTCTGGGCGGCGGTATCGTGTCCAAGCGTGACTGATCTGGGGGCGGACCCGGGCACGGACCCGGAAGCGGACGAATTCCTCGAACTGGAAGTGGGCGGCGTCGGCAACGGCGGCGTCTGCGTGGCCCGCCACGAGGGGCGGGTGGTGTTCGTCCGGCACGCCCTGCCCGGGGAGCGCGTGCGGGCGCGGGTGACCGAGCGCACCAAGCGGTTCCTGCGCGCCGACGCCGTGGACGTCCTGGAGGCGTCCCCCGACCGGGTGCGGCCGCCGTGCCCGTTCGCGGGGCCGGGCCGCTGCGGCGGCTGCGACTGGCAGCACGCGTCGCTGCCCGCGCAGCGCCGCCTCAAGGCCGCCGTCGTGGAGGAGCAGCTGCGGCGGGTCGCGGGCATCGAGCGCACGGTCGTGGTCGAGGAGCTGCCGCACGCGCCGGACGGCCTGGGCTGGCGCACGCGGGTGCAGTTCGCCGTCCGCCGCGACGGCGCCGTCGGCCTGCACCGGCACCGCTCCCACGACATCGAGCCGATCGACGAGTGCCTGATCGCCCACCCCGGGGTGGAGGCGATGGGCATCGAGCGCAAGCCCTGGCGCGGCGCCACGTCCGTCGAGGGCGTGGTGTCCGCCGCGACCGGCGACCGGGTGGTGGTCGTCCGCGGCGGCGCGCGGGCGCGCGTGCCCCGCCTGGACGTGCCCGTCCGGGTGCTGCGCGGCCGGCCCGAGCCCGGCAGGCCGGTCCCGTACGTGCGCGAGGAGGTGTCCGGGCGCCTGTTCCAGGTCAGCGGCGGCGGCTTCTGGCAGGTGCACCCGGGCGCCGCGCAGGTGCTCACCGACGCGGTGCTGGAGGCCCTGCAGCCCCGGCCCGGGGAGATCGCCCTCGACCTGTACAGCGGCGCCGGGCTGTTCGCCGCCGCCCTCGGCGAACGCGTCGGCCCGGACGGGCTGGTGGTGGCCGTCGAGTCCGACGCCCAGGCCGTCCGCGACGCCAAGTTCAACCTGCGCGACCTGCCCCAGGTGGCGGTCGAGCGCGGCGCGGTCGCCGAGGTGATCGCCGAGCTGGAGTTCGGCCGCGCCGACGGCGGGTCCGGCCGCGCCCAGCCCAAGCGCGGCGACCACCGGGGCGGCGCCCGGGTGCGGGGCGCCGACGTGGTCGTCCTGGACCCGCCCCGCGCCGGCGCGGGCCGCGAGGTGGTCGAGCACGTCGCCCGCCTGGCCGGCCGCCGGATCGCCTACGTGTCGTGCGACCCGGCCACCCTGGCCCGCGACCTGGCCTACTTCGCCGACCGCGGCTGGACGCCGGCGAACCTGCGCGCCTTCGACGCCTTCCCCATGACCCGGCACGTGGAGCTGCTGGCGGTGCTGGCCAAGGGGTAGGGCGCGGGCCCCGGGGCCGTGCACCGCCCCGGGGGTCAGGCGTGGGTGAGGCGGAGCCTGGACTGGCGGTGGCCGGTCCGCTCCCAGTCGTCCATGGGCCGGGCGCACAGGCCGTGCCGGGCGGCCAGCGCGACGAGCGTGCCGGTGCGGTAGTAGAAGTCCTCGTGCAGGACGTGGTGCTCCTCGCCGTCGGTGCGGTTGTAGGTGAAGTCGAAGAAGCCGCCCGGGGCCAGCACCCGCCCCACGTGCGCCAGGCACTCGTCGATGACCTCGGCGGGGGAGTGCGAGAACACGCTGTGGGCGTGCACCACCGTGAAGTGCGCCGCGGGCAGGAACTCCAGGCGCAGGTCGTCCACCAGCATCAGGTGCGGGAGGCGGTCCTGCAGCCCGTCGCGGACGACGGTGTCCTGCGCGGCCAGCAGGATGTCGGGGGAGATGTCCACCCCGTAGTAGTGGCCGGGCTCCAGGAACCGGACGAACAGCCGCCCCGCGCGCAGGTTGCCGCAGCCGATCTCCAGCATCCGGTCGCCGGGGGACAGCCCGTGCCGGGTCAGGTAGTCGAACTGGAGCCCGCCGAGCCGCTCCCAGTGCCCGGGCGACGGCGTGCCGACCGCGCCGTTGGGGCTGCGCGCCGCGTCCGAGCGCATCACCGCCCGGTAGTAGCTCACGTGGTCGCGGGCCCGCGCCCGCAGCCAGGCGTCGCGGGCCAGTCTGCGCGCGTACGGCACGACGCGCCGCGGATGGCGGACGGCGTATCGCACCTTGTACGACAGGCGCGCACGGTTCTCGGCCTCCATGGGCGGAGCATGCCCGGCCATACCGCGGCGGAACGCCCGGTGCTTCGCGGAAAGGATGGTCAAGGAAACCTTCGCCGTCCGGTTACTGGATGTTCCGGGTGTTTCCGCCAAGCTGGGACGCATGGAGGGCGAGCCGGACCGCGGGCGGGTCGCCAAGTACGTGGCGGCCCGCCGGGGTGCGCTCGGCCTGACGCAGGAGCGCCTGGCCGAACGCGCCGGGGTCACCGTCAAGACCGTCTACAACCTCGAGTCGGCCGAGCGTTGGCCGCAGGCGCGCACCCGCGCCGCCATCGAGGAGGCGCTGGAGTGGCGGCCGGGCGACCTGGTGCGCATCGCCGAGGGCGGCGAGCCGACGCCGTACGAGGAGGGCGAGCCGGACGAGGTGGCCGTCACGCTGCGCGAGCTGGAGGAGCTGAGCGCCTACTTCGCCGCGCTGCGGACCGACCCCGGGGACAAGCGCCGGATGGCCCTGGCCTTCCTGCGCGCCCTGTACGGGGAGCCGGAGGGGCGCTGACCGGCCCGCCCGGCGCCTTCCACGGTCCGGGTTTCCGGAACTGACCGGTTGTTGCGCCCCTGACGGCGCGAACGCCCGCTCACCGGCGCCAGTAGAGCAGTTTCGCGCTGCCGGCGGTGACGGCGGCCTCGGCGTCGCCGTGCTGGACGACCTGGAAGCGCACCCGGTGGCCGGCGTTGACGGTGTCGGCCGGAACCCCGTACAGCACGAAGGTGTCGCCGCCGGAGGCCCTGAAGTCCTGCACCGGCCCGATGTCGTACCGCGCGGTGTCGTCGGCGTCCACCTCGATCAGCCGCGCCTGCACGCGGGTGCCCGCCGGCACGCCGCGCAGTCGCACCGACGCGGTGACGGCGTACCGGGCGGGGCCGTTGAGCAGGCTCGGACCGCCCGCGTCGCGGTGCTGGTGCCCGCTGTCGGCGTACTCCTTGTCCCACCGGATCGTCGTCCACGCGCCGGGGGCGAGCACCTGCTCGGCGGTGAGGCCGACGGACACGTATCCGGGCGTGTCGTCCCCGGCGGGCGAGACGTCGACGCGCCACTGCCCGTAGTCGTCCTTCATGGCGCGGTCGTAGTCGACGCTCACACCGTTGATCTTGTGGTCGTTGGAGTACTGCTGGATGTGGGCGCGCTTGTCCCACTTGCCGCCCGACCAGGCGTAGGTCTGCCACGCCCAGCGGGCCTTGCCCGCGTCCAGCGCGCGCTTGACGGGGCCGTAGCCCCCGTACAGGCCGACCCGGTCGCGGCCGATCACCGACGCCGCGCCGTCCAGGTAGGCGTTGACGGCGGCCTGCTGGCTCGCGGACGCGTCGAAGTCGACGGCGAAGTAGATCGGCCGGTCGTCGGGCATCCCGCAGTCCGCGGCCTGCTCGGCGGCGTCCCGGGCGTCGGCGGCGCCGCCCGCGCGGCCCGACAGCGCCCGTCGCGCCGTGGTCTCCCACACGACGACGAGCCACAGGCCGGCCCGCGACAGCTGGTCGGCCTCGGCCCGGGTCAGGTTCTTTCCGGAGGTGTCGTGCGACAGGTAGCGGCACACGAACTTGGCACCGGCCTCCTTCAGGGCGGCCGGGCCCGGGCGTCCCCAGGCGTAGTCGACGCCGAACACACTCATGCTCACTCCACGTGGCGGCAGCAGTCGTTGTGTAGTCGATTCAACCCGCCCACATGGGACGTCCGCCGGGAAACGCCCATATCTCAGGGTGTTCTGGCCGGTCCGACAGGCAGGCCGCCACTTGGCGAAAGGTTGACGCGGCGGCCGGTGCGACACGCCGCGGCCGCGCTGGCGACGCGTTCGGGCCCCCGCTACAACTGACCTGCTCTGATCGGCCGGGGTCACGGGGGGACCATCATGATCGAACACGTGGGGGTGCGCGCCGTCGCGCGCGGCCTCGTCGTACCGCTCGCCGCGGTGCCGCTGCTGGCGGCCTCCGGGGCGGCCGAGCCCGCGGGCGCGGCCGAGACGCGGCCCTGGCCGCCCACGGGCGCCGCCACGACGGCCTGGACGCCCGGCGGGTACGGCGCGCCGTCGTTCGCGGGGGCCGGCAGCGGCCGGACCAAGGCGGCCCGCGGGATCGTCATCACCACGGCCGCGCCGCGGGGGCCGCTGCTGCCGGGACGCACCTACAGCTGGCCGTTCGCCGTGACCAACAAGAACCGTCGGCGGGTCGGGCCGCTGGTGCTGCGGATGCGGATGTCCAGGCCGCTGATCTACGTGTCGGGGCAGCGCCACTGCGCGTTCGGCCGCGGCGTGGCGTCCTGCCGGCTCGGCACGCTCAGGCCGGGGCAGACGGTCGTGGGCGTGCTGACCGCCCGGGTCGCCCGCACGGCCCGGCCGGGTCAGGCGGTCGGCGGCAGGCTCACGGTGACCTGGGGCCGGCCGGCGACGGTCAGCCACGCGTTCCCGCTGGTGAAGGTCGCCCGCACCGCAGACCTGTCGGTGGTGCACCGGGCGTCGTCGAGGGTCCGCTCCGGCCGTCCCATCACCTACCTGGTGCGGGTGCACAACGCGGGGCCGTCCCCGGCCCGGGGCGTCGTCGTCGCGGCCAGGGTGCCGGGCGGCCGCAGGAACGTGGTGCGGATGGTGCGCGGCGGCTGCCGCCGCCACGACTACTTCCTGATGTGCCACCTCGGGACGATCGCCCCCGGCGGGGACAGGACGCTGCGCTACAAGCTCATGCCGCGCCGCGCCGGGTGGGGGCCGCGGCCGGGCTCGGTGGTGCGCTCCAGCGCCAAGGTCACCGCGTCGACCACCGACCTGGACCTGCACGACAACGCCGCCGGCGCCGCCACCAGGGTGCTGCCCGCGCGCCGCGCCCCGTGGTGACCGGGACTTGGTGCGATTCCGGGGGCCCGATGGCGCGGACGCGGTGAGATCCGTACCAGGATTGGCACCATGCGTCTTCGAATCTTCACCGAGCCCCAGCAGGGGGCGAGCTACGAGACACTGCTGACGGTCGCCAAGGCCACCGAGGACCTGGGGTTCGACGCCTTCTACCGCTCGGACCACTATCTGAAGATGGGCGACGTGAGCGGGGAGCCGGGCCCGACCGACGCCTGGATCACGCTGGCCGGGCTGGCCCGCGAGACGTCCCGGATCCGGCTGGGCACGCTGATGACCGCGGCCACCTTCCGCCTTCCCGGGCCGCTGGCCATCGCGGTGGCCCAGGTCGACCAGATGAGCGGCGGCCGGGTGGACTTCGGCATCGGCACCGGCTGGTTCGACGCCGAGCACACCGCCTACGGCATCCCGTTCCCGAGCCTGAAGGAGCGGTTCGAGCGGCTGGAAGAGCAGCTGGAGATCATCACCGGGCTGTGGCGGACACCCGCCGGCGAGACCTTCTCCTTCGAGGGCGCCCACTACGCGCTGACCGACTCCCCGGCGCTGCCCAAGCCGGCCCAGGCGGGCGGCCCGCCGATCCTGATCGGCGGCCTCGGCGCCAAGCGCACCCCGCGGCTGGCGGCCCGGTACGCCGACGAGTTCAACGTGCCGTTCGCCAAGGTGGACGCCACCGGCGCCGCCTACGAGCGGGTCCGCGCGGCCTGCCGGGAGGCGGGACGGGACAAGCCGATGGTGTACTCGGCCGCCCAGGTGGTGTGCGTCGGCCGCGACGAGGCCGAGATCAAGCGGCGGGCCGACGCGATCGGCCGCGAGGTGCCCGAGCTGCGCGAGAACGGCCTGGCCGGCACGCCCGGCGAGGTCGTCGACAAGCTCGGCAGGCTCGCCGAGATCGGCACCGAGTGCGTCTACCTGCAGGTCCTGGACCTCAGCGACCTGGAGCACCTGGAGCTGATCGCCTCCGAGGTGCTCGGCAAGGTCTGACGCTCCGCAACGCCGGCCCGGGCCGCCGCACCGCCCCGCAGGGCGCGGTGCGGCGGCCCGGCCCGTGTCAGGCGGTCGCCGCGACGGCGAGGGCGGCGGCGCCGGGGGCGTCCCCGTCCGGGCGGGCGTGCCGGGGCAGCAGGAAGGCCAGCAGGAACGTCAGCCCGAGCATCCCGATCACGACCCACAGCGTCCCGGTCATCGCGCCGCCGAAGCCCTCCTTGGCGGAGCGTTCCGCGGCCGTGCCGACCGCCTGCCGGATCGCGGGGGCCGCGGCCGGGTCGGCGGCCGCGGCGGCCGCCAGCTCCCGTCCCAGCCGCACGCAGGACGCCGGCACCTGGTCGCCGTCCTTGGCCGACGCGCGGTCGCGCCCGCAGGCGCGCAGGTCGGCGACGACGCGGTCGCGCTGCGGTGCGGCGACGCCCGCGGCGGCCAGCCGGTCGCGCAGCGCGGCCGCGGCGTGCTCGGCCTCGGCCGCGACCTGCCCGCCGAGCAGGCCGAAGAAGACGGTGCCCAGCACGGCGGCGCCGAGCGCGCTGCCGAACTGCTGGACGGCGGTGAGCGTGCCGCCCGCGGAGCCGGTCTCGTGCGGCTCCACGCCCGACACCACGATGTCGAAGAACGGGGCCATCAGCAGGCCCATGCCGGTGCCGCAGACGAGCAGGGCGGGGGCGAGCTGCCACGGGCCGACCCCGATGCCCGCGATGTGCAGGATGAGCGCGATGCCGGCGACCCCGGCGGCCATGACGGCGATGCCGGCGTGGATGACGGCGCGTCCGAACCGCTGCACGGCCTGCGCGGCGCCGAATCCGGCGAGGATGCCGAGCGACCACGGCACCTGGGACAGCCCCGCCTTCAGCGGCGAGTAGCCGAGCCCCATCTGCAGGTAGAGGGTGAACACGAGCGCGAGGCCGGTCATGGCGCCGAAGAACACCATGCCGACCAGCAGCCCGGCGGTGAAGCCCCGCTTGCGGAACAGGCCGGGGACGACCAGCGGGTCGCCGCCCGCCCGCTGGACGCGCGTCTCGTACCAGGAGAAGACGCCGAACACCGCGACCGACAGGGCGAGCAGCGCGAAGATCCAGGCGGGCCAGTCCAGCTCGCGGCCCTGGACGAGCGGGTAGACCAGCAGGCCCGCGCCGAGCGCCGCCAGCGCCGCGCCGGGCAGGTCCAGCCGCGCGGTGCCCCCGCCGCCGTCCCGGGGCAGGAAGCGCAGGCCCGCCAGGACGGCCGCCAGGCCCAGCGGCAGGTTGATCAGGAAGATCATCCGCCAGCCGGTGCCGAACAGGTCGGCGCCGGTCAGCCAGCCCGCCAGCACCGGACCGCCCACCGACGACGCCCCCATGACCGGGCCGAAGGCGGCGAACGCCGTGCCGACCTGCTGCGGCGGGAACATCTGCTTGATCATGCCGAGGCCCTGCGGCAGCATCAGCGCGCCGAACAGGCCCTGCGCGACGCGCGCGCCGACCAGCATGCCGGGCGACTGGGCGAGCCCGCACAGCAGCGAGGCCGCGGTGAAGCCGGCCGCGCCGACCAGGAACATGCGGCGGCGCCCGTACAGGTCGCCGAGCCGCCCGCCGGTGATCAGGCCGACGGCCATGGCGAGGGTGTAGCCGGCGGTCAGCCACTGGACGGTGCCGGCCGAGCCGCCGAGGTCGGCGCGGATGGTGGGTGCGGCGATCGCGGTGACCAGCGTGTCCAGCATGTCCATGACCTCGCCGGTGAGGATCACCATCAGGGCCGCCCAGCGCCACCGGTAGGCGGGGGCGGCGTCCGTGTCGGACATATCGGTTCTCCAGAGGGGTTCGGCGCGGGACCGCCCGCGCGGTGTAGAACACTGTTCGTTTTGCGAACAGTGTTCTATGGCGAGAACGTTGTTCGTGTCAAATACGCTGTTCGTGCCCAAGGAAGGCGAGAGGCGGCCGCAATCTCTCTTCGATAGAGAAGATATATCGCGTCGGCGGCCCGTCAAGTCATATCGCGACAACGGGAGGTCATGTGTCGGACACCGGTGCCCCGGAGATGCCCGCACCGCCGTGGCGCAGCAGGCGCAGGCCGGCCGCGCCGCCGCGGCAGCCGCTCAGCCAGGAGCGCATCGTCGACGTCGCGCTGCGCCTGCTGGACGCCGAGGGGCTGGACGCGGTGAGCATGCGCCGCGTCGCGCAGGAGCTGGGCACCGGTCCGGCCTCGCTCTACGCCCACGTCTCGGGCAAGGAGGAGCTGTTCGAGCTGATGCGGGAGCGGGTCGCGGGGGAGGTGCGCATCCCGGAGCCGGACCCGGCGCGCTGGAGCGAGCAGCTCCGGGAGACGGCCCGGGAGATGCACCGGGTGCTGAGCGCGCACGCCGACATCGCCCGCGTGTCGATGGCCACCATCCCCACCGGGCCCAACGCGATGCGCATCGCCGAGGGACTTCTGTCGATCATGCTGGCGGGGGGCGTGCCGCCCCAGATCGCGGCCTGGACGATCGACCAGATCTCGCTGTACGTCACGGCCCACGTGTACGAGGCGTCGCTGCACATGGCCCGCCACCGCGCCCACGGCGGGAGCGCCGAGGAGTACATGGCGCGGTTCCTCGGCCAGGTCCGCGACTACTTCTCCAGCCTGCCGCCCGACCGGTTCCCCAACGTGGTGCGGCACGTCGGGGAGCTGATGAGCGGCGGCGGCGACGAGCGCTTCGAGTTCGGCCTCGACCTGCTGGTCCGCGGCCTGGAGTCCTACGTCGCCGCCCGCCCGGCCGGCGCCGGCTCCTGACGCGGGGCCTCAGGAGGCCAGGGGCGCCAGGACGCGCTCGAAGGCGGTCCGGCGGGGCGCCCCCTCGGCCGGGTCGGACACGGCGAACACCACGTGCTCGAAGCGTCCGGCGAACTCGCCGCCCGCGGCCAGCGGCCCGGCGAACGCCTCGGCGACCTCGACCGGGTCGTTGCGGAACACGCCGCAGCCCCACGCGCCCAGCACCAGCCGCCGGTGGCCGCGGTGCGCCGCCACCGCCAGGATCTTGCGGGCGCGCAGGCGCAGCACCTCGGGGATCCGCGCGGCCGCCCGCTCGTCGCGGATCGCGCCGCGGTTGGGCGCGGGCGAGGTGAGGAACGCCACCTCGTACGGCTCCTCCAGCAGCCGCCCGGCGTCGTCGCGGAACACCGGCACGTCCGGCGAGTAGATCATGTGGTCGCTGTAGAGCAGGTCGCGCTGGGCGCGGTGGAAGTCGTAGTACTCGCGGGCGGCCGTCAGCGACGCGTACAGCGCCGACGAGCGGGCCAGCCCCTCCTCCTGGGCGTGCGCGCCGTTGAGGAAGCCGCCGCCGGGGTTCTTGGCGGACGCGAAGTTGAGCGCCAGCGGCGTGTGACCGCCCTCGCGCAGGCGCCGGGCCGCCGCGAGGGTGGTCTCCGCGGTGACCTCGACGCGCGTGCCGCCCGTCCCGGCGGCGTCCGGCAGCCGGGCGAGCAGCTCGTCGAGCTCGGCGGGGCGGTACAGCACCGTGCCGCGCACCGCGGCGCCGATCCGGTCGGCGAGGGCCACGGCGCGGCCGGACGGCGCGGTGTAGCCGCCGCGCTCGATGATGGCCACGGTCTGCTGGGCGGTCTGCCGCCGGGGGTGTCTGCTCATGGCGGCACGAGTCTGCCGGGCCGGAGGGGGCCCCGCAAACCGGTTTTGTCACCCAGCAATAAGTCGTGATTTCACAACATTTCGGATGCTTTCTGGCATCCTGGGCGGGCCATGGAGCCACCGAGACCACCAAGCGCGCCGTCCCCGCCGGACGTCCGCGCCCCCGGCGCCGACCCGGGGACGCGCGACGTCCCCGCGGTCTTCGACGAGCAGCTCGAACGGTCGCTGGGAGCAGGACGGCGGCGCCGCGCCGGCGCGATCGCCCTGGGCGTGCCGGCCGCGCTGCTGGTCGCGGCGGCCGTCGTCGGCATCGGGGCGTTCGCCTTCCGAGGCGGGGCGATGGGCGGCGCCGCCTCCGGCGCCCAGGTGCACCGGACGACCTCCTCGCCCGCCGCCGGCGAGACGAAGGCCCGCGTCGAGGCCGAGCCGTCGCCCCCGGCCGGCATCACCCCCTCGACCAAGGTGTACATCCCCAAGCGCGGCACCGGCAAGTTCACCCGTCCCGAGGGCGCCGACAAGACGTTCGGGCGCGGCGGACGGCTCATGCGCTACATGGTCGAGGTGGAGGGCGGCCTGCGGCAGGACCCCGCCGAGTTCGCCCGCGAGGTCGACCGCATCCTGGCGCACCGGCGCGGCTGGACCGCCTCCGGGCGGGTGTCGTTCCGCCGCGTGGACTCCGCCCCCTACGACTTCGTGGTGCGCCTGGCCTCGCCCGGCACCACCGACAAGCTGTGCGCCGCCTACGGCCTGGACACCGAGGGCAAGGTGAACTGCGCCGGAGGCAAGGAGGTCGTGGTCAACCTGCGGCGCTGGCTGCTGCTCACCCCCTACTACAAGGGCAAGCCGGGCGACTACCACGCGCTGACCATCAACCACGAGGTCGGCCACCGGCTCGGGTACGGCCACGCGACCTGCCCCGGCAAGGGCCGCCCCGCCCCCGTCATGCAGCAGCAGATCTTCGGGCTCAAGGGCTGCGTCGCCAACCCCTGGCCCTACGACAGCAAGGGCCGCTTCATCACCGGCCCGGCGGTGCCGTGACCCGGAAAACGTGTGGGGCCGCACGGCGCGGGTCCGCCACACTGGCACGGTGCTCTTGACGATAACCACGACGGCTCCGCCCGCCACGGACCTCGGCTACCTGCTGTACAAGCACCCCGACCGCGTGCAGGCGTTCGAGCAGTCCTTCGGCACCGCGCACGTCTTCTACCCGGACGCGGGCGAGCACCGCTGCACCGCCGCGCTGCTGCTGGACGTCGACCCGGTGAAGCTGGTGCGCACGCGCGGCAAGGGCACCCCGGACTTCTCCCTCGGCCAGTACGTCAACGACCGCCCCTACGCGGCGTCGTCCCTGCTGGCGTCCGCCATGGCCAACGTGTTCCGCACCGCGATGCGGGGCCGCTGCGACGAGCGGCCGGAACTGGCCGCCGGGCCGCTGCCGCTGGAGATCCGGCTGCCCGCCGTGCCGTGCCGGGGCGGCGCGCAGCAGGCCGAACGGCTCTTCGCGCCGCTCGGCTGGCACGTCGAGGCCGTCCCGCTGCCGCTGGACCCGGACTTCCCAGAGTGGGGCGACTCGCGCCACGTGTCGCTGACGCTGACCGGCGAGGTGCGGCTCGCCGACGCCCTCAACCAGCTCTACGTGCTGCTGCCCGTGCTGGACGACGCCAAGCACTACTGGATCGCCCCCGACGAGGTGGACAAGCTCGTCCGCGCGGGCGAGGGCTGGCTGGCCGCCCACCCCGACCGGGCCGCGATCACCCGCCGCTACCTGGCCGGGCGGCGCGGCCTGGTGCGGGCCGCGCTGGGCCGGCTCGCCGACGCCGACGACGCCCCCGAGGACGCCCTCGACCGCGACCCGATCGAGGAGGAGCCGCCCGCCGCCGACCCCACCGCCGCCGAACCGGGCGCCCCCGAGCCGGACGACGCGGCCGGGGTCGCGGCGCCGCCGGTGCCGCTGGCCGAGCGCAGGATGCAGGCGGTGCTGGAGACGCTGCGCGCCGAACGCGCCCGGCGCGTCATCGACCTGGGCTGCGGCACCGGCCGCCTGCTGGCGCGGCTCAAGCAGGACCGGCACTTCGAGAAGCTCGCCGGGGTGGACGTCTCGCACCGCGCCGTGCAGATCATGCAGCGCCGCGGCCTGCCCGACGCGTTCGGCCCCGACCGCGAACCGCGCGTCGAGGTGTTCCAGGGCGCGCTCACCTACGCCGACGAGCGGTTCGCCGGGTACGACGCGGCGGTGCTCATGGAGGTGATCGAGCACGTCGACCCGCCCCGGCTGCCCGCCGTCGAGCAGGTCGTGTTCGGCGGGGCGCGGCCGCGGCTGGTCATCGTCACCACCCCGAACGTGGAGTACAACGTGCGCTACGAGGGCCTGGCGCCGGGCGCCGCGCGCCACCCCGACCACCGGTTCGAATGGACGCGCGCCGAATTCGCCTCCTGGGCGGGCCGGGTCGCCGAGACCTACGGCTACCGGGTGCGGTACGTCCCGGTGGGCGACGACGACCCGCAGGTCGGCCCGCCCACCCAGATGGCGGTGTTCTCGCTCGGCGCGCCCGCCGCGGCGCCCGGGACGGACGGCGGCACCGACGGCGGCACCGACGGCGGCACGGACGGGGGAGCGGCATGACCGAGATCAGGGTGCCCGAGATGGGGCTGGTGGTGCTGGTCGGCGTGTCCGGCTCGGGCAAGTCGCACTTCGCGGCCCGGCACTTCAAGCCCACCGAGGTGGTGTCGTCGGACCACTGCCGGGCCGTGGTCGCCGACGACGAGAACGACCAGTCCGCCACCGGCGACGCGTTCGAGCTGCTGCACCACATCGTCCGCACCCGGCTGCGGCGCGGGCTGCTGACCGTCGTGGACGCCACCAACGTCCAGCAGAAGGCGCGCGAGCAGCTCGTCCGCATCGCCAAGGAGCACGACGTGCTGTCGGTGGCGATCGTGCTGGACGTGCCCGAGCGGGTCGCGGTCGAACGCAACGCCGCCCGCGCCGACCGGCGGCTGCCCGACCACGTCGTCCCGCGGCAGCGCCGCGAGCTGCGGCGCGGCCTGCGCACGCTCGGCCGCGAGTTCAAACGCGTGTACGTGCTGCGCGGCGTCGCCGAGATCGACGCGGCGACCGTCGTGCGCGAGCGGGCCTGGACCGACAAGCGCGAGCTGACCGGCCCGTTCGACATCATCGGCGACGTGCACGGCTGCCGCGCCGAACTGGAGGACCTGCTCGGCGACCTCGGCTACCGGATCGAGCGCGACCCGCTCGGCCGGGCCGCCGGCGCCCGCCACCCCGACGGCCGCACCGCCGTGTTCGTCGGCGACCTGGTCGACCGCGGCCCGGACACGCCCGGCGTGCTGCGCCTGGTCATGGGCATGGTGGAGGCCGGCACGGCATTGTGCGTGTCCGGCAACCACGAGGCCAAGCTCGTGCGGGCGCTGCGCGGCCGCAAGGTGCGGGTCGCGCACGGGCTCGCCGAGTCGCTGGAGCAGCTGGCCGCCGAACCCGACGACTTCCGCGCCGCCGCGCTGGCGTTCATGGACGGTCTGATCAGCCACTACGTGCTCGACGAGGGGCGTCTGGTGGTGGCGCACGCCGGGCTCAAGGAGGCCTACCACGGCCGGGCGTCCGGGCGGGTGCGGTCGTTCGCGCTGTACGGCGACACCACCGGCGAGACCGACGAGTACGGCCTGCCCGTGCGCTACCCGTGGGCCCGGGACTACCGCGGCAAGGCGATGGTCGTGTACGGGCACACGCCCGTGCCGAAGCCCGAATGGGTCAACAACACGATCTGCCTGGACACCGGCGTGGTGTTCGGCGGGAGGCTGACCGCGCTGCGCTACCCCGAGCGGGAGCTGGTGTCGCGTCCGGCGCGGCGGGTCTGGTACGAGCCGGTGCGCCCGCTGCAGCCCGCCCCCGACGACGCCCCCGCGGGCGGGCACCGCGAGAGCACGGTCCTGAAGATCGAGGACGTGCTCGGCGCGGGCGGCGTGGAGACGCGGCTCATGGGCCGGGTCGCCGTCCGCGAGGAGAACGCGCTGGCCGCGCTGGAGGTGATGAGCCGGTTCGCGACCGACCCGCGCTGGCTGGTCTACCTGCCGCCGACGATGGCGCCGGCCGACACCTCCGCGCTGCCCGGCTACCTGGAGCACCCGGCCGAGGCGCTGGCCGCCTACCGCGACGCGGGCCTGGACCGCGTCATCTGCCAGGAGAAGCACATGGGCTCGCGCGCGGTGGCGGTCGTCTGCCGGGACGCGGCGGCGGCCGCCGCCCGGTTCGGCGTGGACGACGGCACGACCGGCGCCGTCTACACCCGCACCGGACGGGCGTTCTTCAACGACCCCGCGCTGACCGGCGCGCTGCTGGACCGGCTGCGCACCGCGATCGGCGCCGCCGGGCTGTGGGACGAGCTGGAGACCGGCTGGCTGGTGCTCGACTGCGAGCTGCTGCCCTGGTCGGCCAAGGCCATGGAGCTGATCCGCACCCAGTACGCGGCGACCGGCGCGGCCGCCCGGGCCGCCCTGCTGGCCGCCGCCGTCGCGCTGGCCGACGCGGGGCT